>JAQSDT010000205.1 GCA_029946075.1 bacterium
GACCGTGATCCATGCCGTGATCGCGATGCTGTTCATCGCGGCCATGCTGGCGCACATCTATATCGGCTCGGTCGGCATGGAAGGCGCGTTCGACGCGATGGGGACCGGCGAGGTCGATCTGAACTGGGCCAAGGAGCATCACTCGCTCTGGGTCGAGGAAGAACAGGCCAAGTCTGGTGCCGCGCCCGGCGCCGCGCCGCGCGGCGTGCCGGCAGAATGACCCGGTCCGCTCAGATCAAAGGTAGGCAAGAGCCATGAAAGTATTTGTTGCATCCCTCGTGTTCGCAGTGGTTGTGGCGGTCGGCGTTGCGATGTTTCTCAACACCATCCAGCAGCCGAGTTCGGTCACGTTCACGACCAGCGGCGCCCGCGTCGGCGATCCCGGACATAATCTGATCGGCCCGAGCTGACGCCGCGGTGGCCACACCTGACGTAACGCTGGCATGGCCGGTCGAAATCCGGCTGCCAAAGGACCGCCGGTCGCTGCGGGTTGCCTTCGACGACGGCCGGACGTTCGAGCTCTCCGCCGAGCTGCTGCGGGTGACCAGCCCGTCCGCGGAAGTGCAGGGGCATTCGGAGGCCGAGCGCAAGACGTTTGGCGGCAAGCGCAATGTGACCATTCTCTCGGTCGATCCCGTCGGCAACTATGCCGTCAGGCTGGGGTTCGACGATATGCACTCGACCGGCATCTACTCCTGGGTGTTCCTGCGCGATCTCGGCGAGAACACCGAGCGCCGGTTTCAGGGATATCTCGACGACCTCGCGGCCAAGGGGCTCGATCGAGACAAGCCCGGCGTGCGCTGAGGCCGATGGGAATGGCGCAGCGGATAGCGGTGATCGCAAGACTTTCCGTGCTGTACCGATCGATCCTCGTGGTTGTTGCGGTCGTGTCGATCGGCTCCACCGCAGCGCTCGCGCAATTGCGCGGCCATGGCGGTCCGGTGCGGGCGGTGGCGATATCGGCCGACGGGCAAGTCGCGCTGTCAGGTAGTTTCGATTCCACTTCCATCCGCTGGTCGCTGACGCACAATGCGGCCGAACAGGTGCTTCGCTTCCATGCCGACGCGGTGAATGCCGTTGCACTGCTCCGGGATGGCCGTGCGGCTACCGCCGGCGCCGACGGACGGATCGCGATCTGGACCGCCGGCAAGACCGAGCCCGACGCCGTGCTGGAAGGCCATACCGCGCCGATCGCAGCCCTTGCCGTTTCGCCCGACGGCGCGACGCTCGCCTCCGCCTCGTGGGATCAAACCGTGCGGCTGTGGCCGCTGGCAGGCGGCGCACCGCGCGTGCTCGAAGGACACACGCAGAACGTCAATGGCGTGGCGTTTTCTGCCGACGGCAGCGCGCTGATCAGCGTCAGTTACGATCTGACCGTTCGCGTCTGGCCGCTGTCGGGCGCGTCGTCGCCCGCCGTCACGACGATGCCGACGCCGCTCAACGCGGTGGCCGCCGGCAAGGATGGCGAAATCGCGGTCGGCGGCGCCGACGGCAAGGTCTACCTCCTACATGCGAGTGGCGCGCCGGCAGGCGAGGTCGCCGCCGGGGCCCGGCCGGTGATCTCGATCGCCATCTCACCCGATGGCGCGCTCATCGCCGCGGCGGGTATCGGTGGCTCGGTCGCCGTGATCGATCGCAAGGCGCGGGCAGTCGAACGAACGCTGATCGGGCCGGGATTGCCGGTATGGTCGGTGGCGTTTCTCCCCGACAGCCGCACGCTCCTTACCGGCGGCGCCGACAACATGATCCGGCGCTGGAACACGGTGACGGGTGAGCCGGTCGACGCGGTGTTGCTGGAGACAGCGGCAGACCCGCTCGCCGCGTACAATGGCGATCGCGGCGCGGAGATCTATCGTGCCTGCATCGCCTGTCACACGCTTGGCGCCGATCAGGGCAACCGGGCGGGCCCGACATTGTCAGGCATTTACGGCCGCCGCATCGCGACCCTGCCGGGCTACAATTTTTCGGAATCGCTCAAGCGGCTCGACATCGTCTGGACGCCGGAGACGGTGGCCAAACTGTTCGAGATGGGGCCGCAGGCCTATACGCCCGGCACCAAGATGCCCGAACAGACCATCGGCTCGGCTCAGGATCGCGCCGCGCTGGTGCAGTTTCTGGAGCGTGCGACGAAGAAGTAACGGCTGTCAGGTCACCGGCCCCGGATTGAACAGCGCGAGCGAGTTGGTCAGGTTCCAGTGCTCGGCCCAGGTTTCGCGGCCGCTGGCGACGTCGAGGATCAGGCGAAAGATTTCCCAGCCGACGTCCTCGATGGTGGCGTCCCCGGTGGCGATGCTGCCGGCGTCGACGTCGATCAGATCGTGCCAGCGCTGCTTCAAATCGCTGCGGGTCGACACCTTGATGACCGGTGCCGCTGCCAGTCCATACGGGGTGCCGCGGCCGGTGGTGAAGACGTGAACCGTCATGCCCGAGGCCAGCTGCAGCGTGCCGCAGACGAAGTCGCTTGCCGGCGTCGCTGCAAAGATCAGCCCCTTGTCGCGGACGCGTTCGCCGGGCGCCAGCACGCCGGCGATCGGGCTGGTGCCTGATTTGATCACCGAACCCATCGCCTTCTCGACGATGTTGGAGAGGCCGCCTTTCTTGTTGCCGGGCGTGGTGTTGGCGCTGCGATCGGCTTCGCCGCCGGCGAGATAGCGGTCGTACCAGTCCATCTCGCGCACCAGCGCGTCGGCGACCTCCTGGTTGATCGCGCGCGGCGTCAGCAGGTGGATGGCGTCGCGGACCTCGGTAACCTCCGAGAACATCACGGTGGCGCCGGCGCGCACCAACAGGTCCGCCGCGAAGCCCAGGGCCGGATTGGCGGTGACGCCCGAAAACGCATCGCTGCCGCCGCATTGCATGCCGACCACGAGCGCCGAGGCCGGACAGGTTTCGCGCCGGCGCCTGTTGAGCACCTGCAGTCGCTCGTCGGCCATGCGCACGATGTCGTCCACGATCTCGCCGAATCCGGTGAGGTTTTCGTCCTGCATGCGCATGATGTCGTCGTCGGCAATCATGCCCTCGGGCAGCAGCAATTCCGGCTGCAGCTTCTCGCAGCCCAGCCCGACGATCATCACCTCGCCGCCGAAATTCGGGTTTCGCGCGAGGTTCTGCAGCGTGCGGATCGGCACCGCGGCGCCGGGCGCGTTGATCGCAACGCCGCAGCCATAGGCGTGGGTGACCGCCACCACGTCGTCGACGCTGGGGTATTTCGGCAGCAGCTCCTTGCGGATCCGCGTCAGCGCAAAGTCGACGGTGCCGGCGACGCATTGCACACTGGTCGAGATCGCGAGGATGTTGCGGGTACCGACGGAACCATCGGCATTGCGATAGCCTTCGAAGCTGTAGCCTTCGAGCGGCGGCTGTCGCAGGCCTTCGCCGTTCGGCTTCGGCAGATTGTCGAAGCCGGGCGCGTCGGGCATGCGCACCAGCGATTCCTTGACCCAACTGCCCCTGACGATCGGCGCGGCGGCGTGGCCGATGATCTCGCCGTAACGGCGAATGATTTCGTCTTCCGCGATGTCGGCAAGCGCGACCTTGTGCCCTTGCGGGATCTGCTCGACGAGGCGCAGGCCGCAGTCGAATTCGGTGCCCGGGCGCAGGCCGCCGCTGTTCGCCACGATCGCGACGTTGTCGGCCGCGTTCATGCGGATGTAGAGCGGTTTTGCGGCGGCAGGCGGCATGGCAATTTCCTTGTCGATGGCAGCTACATTCCAGCGAAGGAATGCCGGCTGGTCGTGCAATGAAGGTCAAACCGCGCCGGCGATCAAGCCGCCTTCGGCATCCGGAGGGGTAGCGATCCCGATCGTTGGAGGCTACTAGCCATCGCTCGTTTTCCGTGGACTATGCCTTCCAACGACGAAGCAAGTGGACGGTTTTATGATACCGTCCATCATCGGGTTGCTGTCCGTGCGGCGAGAACGCACCCGGCGGGCCGACAATGATCAAAGGGAGTGAAGCATGGTCAATCTGAAAACCGCTCTGGGAACGCTTGCGCTGGCGGTCGCCATCGCCGCGACGTCGGCCATCGACGCCTTCGCGCAAGCCAAGCCGACCGTCGGCATCGCCATGCCCACAAAGTCCTCGGCGCGCTGGATCGACGACGGCAACAACATCGTCAAGACGCTGAAGGAGCGCGGCTACGGCACCGATCTGCAATATGCCGACGACGATATCCCGAACCAGCTCTCGCAGGTCGAGAACATGGTGACCAAGGGCGCCAAGGTGCTGGTGATCGCCGCGATCGACGGCACCACGCTGTCGGACGTGCTGAAGCAGGCCAAGGCCAAGGGCATCATTATCATCGCCTATGACCGCCTGATCCGGAACACGCCGAACCTCGACTACTACGCCACCTTCGACAATTTCCAGGTCGGCGTGCTGCAGGCACAGTCGATCGAGCAGGCGCTCGGGCTGAAGGACGGCAAGGGGCCGTTCAACATCGAGCTGTTCGGCGGCTCGCCCGACGATAACAACGCCTACTTCTTCTACGACGGTTCGATGTCGGTGCTGCAGCCCTATATCGACAAGGGCAAGCTCGTGGTCGGCAGCGGCCAGACCGGTATGGACAAGGTTTCGACGCTACGCTGGGACGGCGCCACCGCGCAGGCGCGGATGGACAATCTGCTGAGCGCGTTCTACGGCCGCAAGCGCGTCGATGCGGTGCTGTCGCCATATGACGGACTTTCGATCGGCATCCTGTCGTCGCTGAAGGGCGTCGGCTACGGCAGCGGCAACATGCCGATGCCGGTCGTTTCGGGCCAGGACGCCGAGGTGCCGTCGATCAAGTCGATGCAGCGCGGTGAGCAATACTCGACCATCTTCAAGGACACCCGCGATCTCGCGCGCGTCACTGCCGACATGGTCGATGCCGCGCTCAGCGGCAAGGAAGTGACCGTCAACGACACCAAGACCTACAATAACGGGGTCAAGGTGGTGCCGTCCTATCTCCTGAAGCCCGTTGTCGTCGACAAGAGCAATTGGGAGAAGGTGCTGATCGACAGCGGATATTACAAGCGTTCGCAGTTCAATTGACGAAAATCAGGCGGCGTCGGCGATGGTCGCCGCCACCTGCCTGGGGCCGTTTCCGGAAATGATGCCGCAATGACCGCAATTCTCGAAATGCGCGGCGTGAGCAAGAGCTTCGCCGGGGTGCAGGCCCTGCGCGACGTGAACTTCACCGTCGAAGCCGGGCAAATTCATGCGCTGGTCGGTGAAAACGGCGCCGGCAAATCGACCTTGATGAAGGTGCTGAGCGGCGTCTACCCGCATGGCTCCTACGAAGGCAGCATCATCTTCGACGGCGAGGAGCGGCGATTCCGCGACGTCAACGATTCCGAGGCGCTCGGCATCATCATCATTCATCAGGAACTGGCGCTGATCCCGCTGATGTCGATCGCGGAGAACATCTTTCTGTCCCATCCGCCGTCGCGGCTCGGCGTGATCGACCGGGACACCGTGCATCGGCGGACCCGCGAATTGCTTGCACAGGTGGGGCTGGCCGAAATGCCCGATACGCTGGTCACCGACCTCGGCGTCGGCAAGCAG
>JAQSDT010000206.1 GCA_029946075.1 bacterium
TACCACGTCGTTCGGCGCGACGCCGTCGGTCCAGGCGACGCTGCGCGCGATGGAGAGCGCCGGCGTGGTGCGAACCCTCGCCGAGCCGAACCTGACCGCGATCTCCGGCGAATCCGCTACTTTCATCGCCGGCGGCGAATTCCCGGTGCCTGCGGGCTATTCCTGCGATCCCGTTACCCGCGTCTGTACCACCCAGATCCAGTTCAAGAAGTTCGGCATTTCGCTCAACTTCACGCCGGTCGTGCTGACCGAGGGCCGGATCAGCCTGCGCGTGATGACGGAAGTCTCCGAACTGTCGAATGACAATTCGATCACGTTGACGCAGGCGCTGAGCTCGACCTCGACGAATTCGCTGACCATTCCCTCGATCAAGACCCGCCGCGCGGAAACCACGCTGGAGATTCCCTCGGGCGGCGCGATGGCGATGGCGGGCTTGATCGCCGAACAGACCAAGCAGGCGATCAACGGACTTCCCGGCCTGTCGCAGCTGCCGATTCTCGGCACGCTGTTCCGCAGCCGCGACTACGTCAACAACCAGACCGAACTGATGGTCCTGGTGACGCCCTATGTGGTCCGCGCCGTGGCGCAGAAGGACCTGTCGCGGCCCGACGACGGCTTCGCCAGCTCCTCCGATCCGCAGGCCGACCTGCTCGGCAGCATCAATCGCATCTACGGCGTTCCGGGCCGCAATGAACCCGGCCGGAATTATCGCGGCACCTACGGCTTTATTACGGACTGAGGCGGGACGATGACACCACAGAGGACATCCACGAAGCCCGCCGGCCGCAAGCGCACGCTCCGCATGGCGGGCGCGCTGATCGGCGTTTCGATGGCGCTCGGCGCCTGCAAGCACACTACCGACGTGGTGACGCCGGTCAGTGCGCCGGACGATTATCGCCTGCGCCACCCGATCGCGGTGCAGGAAGCCGATCGCTCGATCGTCGTGTTCGTCGGCCGTGGACGCGGCGGACTTTCCGCCGAACAGCGTGCCGACGTCATGGGTCTCGCACAGCTCTGGCTCCGCGAAGGCACCGGCGCCATCGGCGTCGACGTGCCGGTCGATACGCCGAACGGACGGGCTGCGCAGGATTCGCTGCGCGAAATCCAGGCAACCTTCGCCGCCGCCGGCGTGCCGCCTCGCGCGGTCAACGTCCGCCAGTACCGGCCTGAGGATCAGCACCACATGGCCGCGATCCGCCTGACCTACGCGAAAATTTCAGCGGTGGCCGGTCCCTGCGGCCTGTGGCCCGAGGATCTCGGCCCCTCCGTCAACAACAAGAGCTGGTACGAAAACAAGCCGTACTACAATTTCGGCTGCTCCTATCAGCGCAACATGGCAGCCATGGTCGACAATCCGGCCGACCTCGTCCAGCCGCGCCCCGAGACGCCCGCTTATGCGCCGCGCCGAGGCATCGCCTACGACAAGTACCGCAAGGGCACCACGACGACGACCAACTATCCCGAGGCCGAAAAGGCCAAACTCAGCGATACCGGCAAATGATCAGTTACTCGCGTCAGACCCCAGACCAGCAACCGGACGGCACGTCGCCGCCCGTCGAGGATCATATCGCGCCGGCCCCGCGGGTATCGGTGCAGGCCTTTTGCGAGACGGTGGAAACCGCCGCCGCCGTGCAGTCGGCGGGCGAAGACCGCCGCCTCGGAAAGGCGCATCTGAAGATCCAGATGGGCGGGATGGCGGCTGCGATCGAAGCCTATCGCTCGGCCCCGACGCCGAACGTGATCATTCTCGAGACCGAAGGCCGCAACGACATCCTCACCGGGCTCGACCATCTCGCTACCGTGTGCGACGCCGGAACCCGCGTGATCGTGATCGGCCGTATCAACGACGTGACGCTGTACCGCGAACTGGTGCGCCGTGGTGTCAGCGACTATGTCATCGCGCCGGTCACGGCGATCGATGTCGTTCGCTCGATCTGCAATCTGTTTTCGGCGCCTGAAGCCAAGGCCGTCGGCCGCATCATCGCCGTGGTCGGCGCCAAGGGCGGTGTCGGCTCCTCCACCATCGCCCACAATGTCGCCTGGGCCATCGCGCGCGACCTGGCGCTGGATTCGGTCGTCGCCGACCTCGATCTTGCCTTCGGCACCGCCGGCCTCGACTACAACCAGGATCCGCCGCAAGGCATCGCCGATGCGGTGTTCTCGCCGGACCGGGTCGATACCGCCTTCATCGACCGACTGCTGTCGAAATGCACCGACCATCTCAGCCTGCTGGCGGCACCGGCAACGCTCGACCGGGTGTATGATTTCGGCGCCGACGCATTCGATTCGATCTTCGACACGCTGCGTACCACCATGCCCTGCATCGTGCTCGACGTCCCCCATCAATGGTCGGGCTGGACCAGGCGCGCACTGATCGCGGCCGACGATATCCTGATCGTCGCGGCGCCCGATCTTGCCAATCTGCGCAACACCAAGAACATCTTCGACTTGCTGAAGGCACAGCGCCCGAACGACCGCGCGCCGCTCTATTGCCTGAACCAGGTCGGCATCCCGAAGCGGCCGGAAATCCCGGCCAGCGAGTTCGCCAAGGCGATCGAAAGCCCGCCGATCGCCACCATTCCGTTCGAGCCGCAATTGTTCGGCTCGGCCGCCAATAACGGCCAGATGATTGCGGAAATCTCCGCCAATCATCGCACCACCGAAATGTTCCTGCAGATCGCGCAGCGGCTCACCGGCCGCGGCGAGACCAAGAAGCCCAAGGGTTCGCTGCTGTCACCCCTGATCGAGAAGTTGCGGGCCAAGAAGTAATCGCCCGCGTGGAGTACAATCGTGTTCGGTAAGCGTAGCGGAAATGATGGTGATACGCGGGCGATGAAACCCGCCGTTCAGGCGCCGGAGCCGGTCTCCGCGCCGGCGGCTGCGCGCGAGACGGCGGCACCGTCCGTCGCTTCGCCCCCGCTCGCACCGATGAGGACGGCGCCGCCACCCGCGCCTGCCATGGAAGCGCGGCGCTCGGACAATTACTACCAGGTCAAGGCAACGATCTTCGGCGCCCTGATCGAGGCGATCGACCTCGCCCAGCTCGCCAAGCTCGACGGCGAGTCGGCGCGCGAGGAAATCCGCGACATCGTCAACGAAATCATCGCGATCAAGAACATCGTGATGTCGATTGCCGAGCAGGAAGAGCTGCTCGACGACATCTGCAACGACGTGCTCGGCTACGGCCCGCTGGAGCCCCTGCTGTCGCGCGACGACATCGCCGACATCATGGTCAACGGCGCCGGCACGGTGTTCATCGAAGTCGCCGGCAAGATCCAGAAGACCGGCATCCGCTTCCGCGACAATCAGCAGCTGCTCAACATCTGCCAGCGCATTGTCAGCCAGGTCGGTCGACGCGTCGACGAATCCTCGCCGATCTGCGACGCCCGCCTCGCCGACGGTTCCCGCGTCAACGCCATCGTGCCGCCGCTGGCGATCGACGGCCCCGCGCTCACCATTCGTAAATTCAAGAAGGACAAGCTGACGCTCGACCAGCTGGTCAAGTTCGGCGCGATCTCGCCGGAAGGCGCGGAAATCCTGCAGATCATCGGCCGCGTCCGCTGCAACGTGCTGATCTCCGGCGGTACCGGTTCCGGCAAGACCACGCTGCTGAACTGCATGACCAACTACATCGAGCACGACGAGCGGGTCATCACCTGTGAAGACGCCGCCGAACTTCAATTGCAGCAGCCCCACGTGGTGCGGCTGGAAACCCGCCCGCCCAACATCGAAGGCGAAGGCCAGGTCACCATGCGCGAACTGGTGCGCAACTGCCTGCGTATGCGCCCCGAACGCATCATCGTCGGTGAAGTCCGCGGGCCCGAAGCATTCGACCTGCTGCAGGCCATGAACACCGGCCACGACGGCTCGATGGGAACGCTGCACGCCAACAACCCGCGCGAAGCCCTGTCGCGCTGCGAATCCATGATCACGATGGGCGGCTTCTCGCTGCCCTCGCGCACCATCCGCGAGATGATCTGCGCCTCGATCGACGTCATCGTGCAGGCCGCGCGTCTGCGCGACGGCTCGCGCCGCATCACCCACATCACCGAGGTGATGGGCATGGAAGGCGAGACCATCATCACCCAGGACCTGTTCCTGTACGAGATGGTCGGCGAAGACATCAACGGCAACATCATCGGGCGTCACCGTTCGACCGGCATCGGCCGTCCGCGCTTCTGGGAGCGCGCCCGGTATTACGGCGAGGAAAAGCGGCTTGCCGCCGCACTCGACGCCGCCGAAGTCGCCGAGAAGGGTTGAGGAGGCGATCGACATGCAAGCGCTCGCACTGGCATTCATGGCCGCCGTCGCCATCGGCGGACTGGCATGGGTCTTTATCTATCCGCTGCTCTCCGGCGAGAAGAAGGCCGAGTCGCGCCGCGCCTCGATCGCGCGTTCCGAACCGGCCGCACGCAGCGTCGAAAAGAACCAGCGCTCGCGCCGCGAGCAGGTCGAGGGGTCGCTGAAGGAACTCGACGCCCGCCGTCAGAAGGAAAAATCCGTTCCGCTCTCGATGCGCATTGAGCGGGCCGGCCTCAGTTGGACGACGCAGAAATTCTGGATCGTATCCGGCGTCTTCGGTGTCGTGGGCTTCGTCGTTGCTTTCACGGTCGGCGGCGGACTGCTCGGCGCCATCACGATGGCATTTGCGGCCGGCCTCGGATTGCCGCGCTGGATGCTGGGCTTCCTCAAGAAGCGCCGTGAAAAGGCATTCCTGAAGGCGCTGCCGGACGCCGTCGACGTCATCGTGCGCGGTATCAAGGCCGGCTTGCCGCTGTTCGAATCGATCAAGGTGGTCGCCGCCGACGCGCCGGAACCGCTGAAGAGCGAGTTCCTGTCGATCATCGAAACCCAGACTATCGGTATGCCGCTGGGCGATGCCTGCATGCGGCTGTACGAGCGGATGCCTTTGCCGGAAGCCAACTTCTTCGGCATCGTGATCGCGATCCAGCAGAAATCGGGCGGCAATCTCTCCGAAGCGCTCGGCAACCTGTCCAAGGTGCTGCGCGACCGCAAGAAGATGGCCGAGAAGATCCAGGCGATGTCGATGGAAGCCAAGGCCTCCGCCGGCATCATCGGCTCGCTGCCACCGATCGTGATGCTGCTGGTCTGGATATCGACACCCGACTACATCGCCTTGCTTTGGACCCATCCGATCGGCCAGTTCATGCTGGTGTGCTGCGTCGGCTGGATGACCATCGGCGTGCTGGTGATGAAGAAAATGATCAACTTCGACTTCTGATGGTGACGCATGATTGATTTCCTGATCACCAAGCTGCACGACGCACGGTTCATGACCATGCTGCTGGCCGCGATCGCGGCGAGCGCGACGGCCTACACGCTGATCTCCCCGCTGTTCGCCGGCGAAGGCCTCGCCAAGCGCATGAAGGCGGTCGCCAGCGAGCGCGAGCGGCTGCGCCAGCGCGAACGCGACCGTCTGGCCAAATCCGAAAAGGTGTCGCTGCGCCAGACGCCGAAGCAACTCGTCTCCAAGGTCGTGGAAGACTTCAACCTGACCAAATGGCTGGCGCAGGAAGC
>JAQSDT010000207.1 GCA_029946075.1 bacterium
GACGTCTTGCTGACCAGTTTCTCAAACGGCGCGCCTTTCAGCACCCCGTCGACCAGCTTGCGCCAGTCCTCGTAGCTGGCGGGGGCGAAATCCGCGGCCAATGTCAGTTCGTCGGTTTTGGTCGTCATCCGGAGGGGTGTTCCCTGATCGCATTTTCTGTTGTTGGGCCGGAAATTGCCACGGGGCCGCGCCCAAGCCAAACGGTTGTTTTAGGTCAAATCCAGGTCCGGCAGCCGCCGGATACCCTCGGCCGAAAGCCCTGCTAGCGCGTCCGCGACGCGGCGTCCGGCAATGACACGGTCCGGCACGATTTCGGCGAGCGGCACCAGCACGAAGGCCCGCTCGAAAACCCTGGGATGCGGCAGCGTCAGTTCCGGCTTGTCGATCCTGACATCGTCATAGGCGATCAAATCGAGATCGAGCGTGCGCGGTCCCCAGCGCTGTTCCCTGGCGCGGTCGCGGCCGAACTTCTTCTCGATCCTGTGCAGGGTGAACAGCAGTGCGTGCGGATCGAGGCTGGTCTCGATCTGGATGCAGGCATTGATAAAGGGCGACTGGTCTTCCTCGCCCCAGGGCGGGGTGCTGTAGTCCGAGGAGCGCGCGAGCAGGGCGGCCTGCGTCATGCCGCAGATGTTGGCGATGGCCTTGCCGAATGTCGCGCGGACGTCGCCGACATTGCCGCCGAGCGCGATCAGCACGTCGGCCATGTCAGGGCGTCTGCCGCTTGCGCGCCAGGATCACGCCGACATCCTCGAAGATCGCGGCGATCGGCGCATGCGGCTTGTGGACGGTGACCTTGATCGCGTCGATGCGCGCAAACGCCGCGAAGATCGCATCCGCCACCGCACCGGCGGCGCGCTCCAGCAGCTTGTAGTTGGTGTTCTTGAACGCCGACGTCGCGGTTGCCACCACGCTGGCGTAGGAAACGGTGTCGGACAGGTGATCGGTACGGGCCGCCTCCGACAGATCCGCAGAAAGTTCGAGGTCGATGATAAAGCGCTGGCCGACTTCGGTCTCGTGCTCCATCACGCCGTGACGGGCGTGGATGACGATGCCGGTGATGAAGATCGTATCGCTCATTCCTGGTCCCTGATGGCCGCCGCCACGCGCAATGCCTGGACGGTTTCGGCGACGTCGTGGGCGCGGATGATCCGCGCTCCCTTTTGCGCCGCGAGTAGATGCGCGGCGATCGATCCGCCGAGCCGCTGATGCGGCTCCGACGGCGTCACCGTGCTGATGAAGCGCTTGCGCGAGGCCCCGACCAGAAGCGGCAGCCCGAACGCTTCGAGTTCGCCGAGCCGCGCCAGCGCCATCATGCTCTGTTCGGACGTCTTGCCGAAGCCGATGCCGGGATCGAGTACGATCCTGTCAGTCGAAATTCCGGCCTTCGCCGCAAGATCGAGCGAGCGGGCGAAGAAGTCGGCAATATCCTGCATGATATCTATCGACGGATCGGCGCTGTCGCGGTTGTGCATGAGGATGACGGGGACGTCGCGCTCCGCCACAAGGGTAGCCATGCCGGGATCGCGCTGCAGGCCCCAGACGTCATTGGCGATGACCGCGCCCTGGTCGAGCGCCCAGCCGACCACGGCCGCTTTCATGCTGTCGATCGAGACGGGAATGCCGAGGGCCACGACCTCGCGCAGCACCGGCTGCAGGCGGCTCTGTTCCTCATCGGCCGTAATCGGCTGCGAGCCATAGGGGCGGGTCGACTCCGCGCCGATGTCGATGATGTCGGCGCCCTCGGCGATCATCCGCCGGGCCTGCGCCAGCGCGCGCGCGGGCACGTCGAATTGCCCGCCATCGGAAAATGAATCGGGCGTCACGTTGAGGACGCCCATCACGGCCGGAGTTGGCCTGGACACCAGCCCGGGCAGCACCGAATGACCGGCCGGACCGGCCGCCGTGCTGGCTCTGGGCATGGTTGCGATCATGCGGTCGCTTTGCGCGGTCCGCGCTGATGAGTCAAGGCGGCAGGGACGGGCGCGAAGGCCGGCGGATCGGCTTCTAGTAGCTGATCTTGGGCGGCAGCTTGCGGGCCTGTTCGATCAACTGACCGACCGATCGCTCGGAAGGCAGGACCTGCACGAGTTTGCGCTTGGTATTCACGTCTTTCATGTTCTGCGCCAGCCGTGACGGGTTGCGGAGTGCGAAATCACGAACGGTGGTGACGCCGGCGGCACGGATCAGGCCCACCTTGGCCCTGCCCATTCCGGGGATACGCATGTAGTCGGAGAAATTGGCCCATTCCAGCAGCTGCTGCTCACTGATCCCGGTCTTCGCCGAGAGCAACTTGCGCCCCTTGGCGGTACGGGCGGCTTCCAGCAGCGCGTCCGTGGTTCGAATGCCCAGCGATTTCAGTTTCAAGGCGGAGTAGGCGGTCAGGCCTTCGATCTCGGAGAGGGGGTATGTCATGATACTCGATGCAAAAGAATGCGCTGTAGCCGAACGTGCTCAGAAGATGTGCGCTTTACGCGAACTTGCTGAGACCCGGCGTCCCCGAGATGATCTCGCTCATTTGATCCGCTCCGATTTTGTCGCGGCCGAACCGGAAAAGTTCACGCGCCACGTTCTGAATCTCGCCCATGCCCAAACCAAGTGCCATCAGCCTGGTTCCGAGCGCCATCAACCCGCCGCCCATCAACCGCGAGAGGCCGCCATTGCTGCTGTTCGCCGCGATCGCGGCTTCGGCACCCGGAATTTGGTCGATCAGAGCCTGAACCTTGTCGGACGGACCCTCGTTGCGGAGGAAACCCAAGACGATGCCGATGGTTTTTTCAGCGACAACGCTATCGATGCTGGCCTTGGTGGCCAGCCGTCCAACCAGTTCTTCCATATTTGCCCCGCCCTCAGCCGGTTTTACCGGGTCGCTTGCTTAAAAATGATCTTGAGCGCCTGCGATCTGAAATACAAGCGATCCGCGCAAGCGAAGGCGATTTTGATTCGAGATCGCTTCGCAAGTGTTGCAGCAATGCAAGAGTGAATGCCGGATTCACGATCACATGTCGCACTGCATCCTCGGTTTACCGGATCGGAATCAGGAAAAAGTATTAGGAGGCGCGGCCTTCGAGGCAGCGAGGGCCAGGCGCCGGGCCTGCAGACGGTTTCAATCGACGGGCGGGATGCGATATGATTGTGTCATTGGCAACCGAACCTCCCCGACGCGCGAAGAGGCGATACGATGGCGACCTCCGACAACAAGACGGCCGACACCGCTGAGAAGATTTTTATCGGCAAGGGCGAGCAGGCGGCGTGGTTGACGCTCGCACTTGCCAACCGGCACGGTCTCGTCACCGGCGCGACCGGAACCGGCAAGACCGTATCGTTGCAGGTGATGGCGGAAGGCTTTGCCCGCGCGGGCGTTCCGGTTTTTGCTGCCGACATCAAGGGCGACCTGTCCGGCATCTCCGAAGTCGGCGAGGCCAAGGACTTCATCACCAAGCGCGCCGGCGAAATGGGCCTCGATTTCCAGCCCGATCAGTTCTCGACCGTGTTCTGGGACGTGTTCGGCGAGCAGGGCCATCCGGTCCGCGCCACCGTCACCGAGATGGGACCGCTGCTGCTGTCCCGGATGCTCGATTTGAACGACGTGCAGGAAGGCGTGCTCAACGTCGCATTCCGCGTGGCGGACGAAAACGGCCTGACCCTGATCGACATGAAGGATCTGCGGGCGCTTCTCGACGCGATCGTTCCGGCAGCCGGCAAGAAGGGCCCGGACGCCGAGGAAGACCCGCTGGCCGAGATCCGCAAGGCCGCGCAGGGCTTCGGCAACGTCACCAAGGCGACCGTCGGGACCATTCAGCGCCAGCTGCTGGTGCTGGAGAACCAGGGCGGCACCAAATTCTTCGGCGAGCCGGCGCTGACGCTGAAGGATTTCATGAAGACCGACAGCGATGGCCGCGGGATGGTCAACATCCTGGTTGCCGACAAGCTGATGCAGAGCCCCAGGCTCTACGCGACCTTTCTGCTGTGGATGCTGTCGGAGCTGTTCGAGGAGCTGCCGGAGGCCGGCGATCTCGCGAAGCCGAAACTGGTGTTCTTCTTCGACGAGGCCCATTTGTTGTTCACCGACGCGCCCAAGGCGCTGATGGACAAGATCGAACAGGTGGTGCGGCTGATCCGTTCCAAGGGCGTCGGCGTCTACTTCGTGACGCAAAATCCGATCGACGTGCCGGACAAGGTGCTTGCCCAGCTCGGCAACCGCGTGCAGCACGCGCTCCGTGCCTTCACGCCGCGCGACCAGAAAGCCGTGAACGCGGCGGCGCAGACGTTCCGACCCAACCCGAAGCTCGACACCGCGCGCGTGATCATGGAGCTCGGCAAGGGCGAAGCGCTGGTGTCCTTCCTCGAAGGCGGCGGCACGCCGGCCATGGTCGAGCGCGTCATGATCCGGCCGCCGACGGGGCGGATCGGACCGATCACGCCGGAAGAGCGCAAGGCGCTGATGAACAAGAGCCCGGTCAAGGGCAAATACGAAACCGCTGTCGATGCGGACTCCGCCTATGAGATGCTGCAGAAGCGTGTCGCGGGAACGGCCGCACCGGCGGATGCGTCGGGCGGGACGGCCGATGGCGGCGGCGGCATCCTCGGGCAACTCGGTTCGATCGTCGGCACCATCTTCGGCACCAACGTCAAGCGCGGAAAGTTGACGACCGGTCAGGTCATCGCGCGCGACGTCACCCGTTCGGTCACCAACAAGGTGATCGGCGGCGTCGTCGCCGATATCGGCAAATCGGTCGGCGGATCGCTCGGCGGTTCGATCGGACGCTCGCTGGTGCGCGGCGCGCTCGGCGGTTTGCTGCGGCGTTGACGTCGGGACCTGCGATCTTCCTCTGACTTCCGGAACGCGCGCGTGCTGAGATATCCATCGTTGCGAGCACCGCTCGATCTCCTGTTCTTCGCCTGCTGTATCGCGCTGACGGCCGACGTGCTGGTCCCGGAGATCTGGGGCAACGGCAAGACCAAGGACTATCCGTTGTGGTTCTGGGCCGGGCAGCAGGTGCTGCAGGGCAAGAATCTTTATCCCGACGATCCTGCCGCCTATTTCGACTTCATCTATCCGCCGCTGTCGGCCGTGCTGCTCGCGATTCCGGGCTTCTTCGGCAAACTCCCGCTGTATGTCGGTCTGTGTCTTCTCAACGTCGTCGCGTGGTGGATGACGGCGCAATTCTCGCACGCAATGGCCGGATCGGGTCGGAAGCCCGGGCCGTGGCTGGAGGCGCTGCCGGGTTTCGTCACGGTGACCTTCGTGTTCGACATGTTCGACCTCGGACAGCCGAACCTCGTGCTGCTGGCGCTGATGCTGTACGGCTTCTGGCTGCTGCGCGACCGGCGCGGATGGTGGGCGGGATCGATGTTCGCGCTCGCCACCGCCATCAAGGTATTTCCGGTGGCGGTGCTGCCTTATCTGTTGTGGCGGCGGCAATGGGCCGCGGCCGTCAGCATGCTGGCCTTCGTCGTTGTGTTCCTGTTCGTGCTGCCGGCGCCGTTTCGCGGCTTCCAGCATAACGCCGCCGAACTGAAGACCGGGTATCCG
>JAQSDT010000208.1 GCA_029946075.1 bacterium
GATCATCTTTCAGGACCCGAACGCGGCGCTGAACCCGCGCATGACAATTCTCTCCTCGGTGCTCGAGCCGCTGGAGCTGGCGCGCGCCGGCGACAAGGCGGATCGGCTGAAGCGCGCCCGCGAGGCGATGGAACGCGTCGGCCTGCCGCAGGACGTCGGCGACCGTTATCCGCACCAGCTCTCCGGCGGCCAGAAGCAGCGCGTGGTGATCGCGCGTGCGCTGACGCTGCGTCCGAAGCTGATCGTCTGCGACGAGGTGGTGGCCGCGCTCGACATGTCCATTCGCGGCGACGTGCTCAATCTGTTCGCCGAGCTGCAGCGCGACCTCGGGCTGACCTACGTGTTCATCACCCACGATCTCGCCGTGGTGTCGCATATCAGCGAGCGCATCGCCGTGATGTATCTCGGCCGCTTCGTCGAACTCGGCCCGACCGAACAGGTCTCGGAGCGGCCGCTGCATCCCTACACGCAGGCTTTGCTGTCCGCCGAGCCGCGGCCGTTGCCGTCGTCGATGCGGCCCGGCAACCGGATCGTGCTGCAGGGCGAAATTCCGGGCCCGATCGATCCGCCGTCGGGCTGCCGTTTCCGCACCCGCTGCCAATACGCGCAAGCGCTCTGCGCGGAGAAAACGCCGGACTGGCGCGAACTGATGCCCGATCACTGGGTGGCCTGCCACTTTGCGGATCGCCCGAATTTTTCACCGAACTGACCAATCGCCCGACGGAGGATACGCCATGACCTATACGACCCGACGCGAGCTGATGGCACTGATGACAGGCGCCTTGGCCGGCACGGCGCTCGGCGGCAGCGCGTTTGCGCAAGCCACCCCGAAGCGCGGCGGCACGCTGCGGATCTCGGCGCCGGCCAACCCGTCGAGCCTCGATCCCGCCACCGGCGGCGCGGGTTCCGACCACGCCTTCCTGTTCACGATGTACGACACGCTGACCGAGTGGGACTTCGAGACGCTCAAGCCCAAGCCCGGCCTCGCCGAAAGCTGGAGCTTTAGCGATCCGACCACGCTGGTGCTCAACATCCGCTCGGGCGTCACCTTCCACGACGGCACGCCGCTCGATGCGGAGGCCGTCAAGTTCAACCTCGACCGCAACAAGAGCGATCCGAAATCCAACATCAAGGCCGATCTGGCCTCGATGGCCTCCGTCGCCGTCACCGGCCCGATGCAAGTCACGCTGAAGCTGAGCGCGCCCGATGCGGCGCTGCCCGGCATTCTGTCCGACCGTGCCGGCATGATGGTGTCGCCGACCGCGCTGAAGGCGGCGAGTTCAGGCAATGTCGCGCGCACGCCGGTCGGCGCCGGCGCCTATGCGTTCGTGAGCTGGGCCGATGGCGAAAAGATCGTGGTCAGGCGCTACGACAAATACTGGAAGCCGAACCGCCCCTATCTCGACGGCATCGAACTCTCGATCATCCCCGAGTTGACGACGGGGTCGCGCTCGGTCACCGCCGGGCAGAACGATCTGATGTACCAGCTGCCGCCACGGCAGAAGGCGATCATGGATCGGGTTCCCAGCGTCAAGATCGCCAACGGCCCGACGCTCTATGTGTTCCAGATTTTCCTGAACTGGGCGAAACCGCCGTTCGACAATCTCAGGGTACGCCAGGCCTTCAATTTCGCCATCGACCGCGAGACCTTCGTCAAGGCCGCGCTCGCCGGCCTCGCCGAACCCGCCTACATGAACCTGCCGAAGGCGCATTGGGCCTACGACAAGGACGTGGCCGGGCTCTACGCCTACAATCCCGACAAGGCGAAGGCGTTGCTCGCCGAAGCCGGTTTCAAGGACGGTCTGTCGATCGATCTGATCGGCTATCCCGACCAGGATTCCGTTCAGCGCCAGGAAATCCTGATCGAGCAGTTCCGCAAGGCCGGCATGAACGTCAAGTTCTCCAACGCGCCGATCGCGGAAGCCTCCGCTGCTTTCTTCGGCGCCGAGAAGCGCGGCTCCGGCCTGCTGGCGGCGTGGACCGGGCGGCCCGACCCGAGCCTGACCTATTCGCTGATGTTCACCAAGGACGCCTATTACAATGGTGGTCGCGCGCCGGTGCCGCCGGAGCTGGAGGCCGCGATCAGGGAATCGCGGGCCTCGGAAGATATCGAGAAGCGCCGCAAGGCCTTTGCCACCGTGCAGCGGCTGGTGATGGAAAACGCCTTCGTCGCGCCGCTCGCCTTCCAGTTCGAGCTGGTCGCGATGAACAAGAAGGTGCAGGGTTACAGGCCCAACCTGCTGGGCAAGCCGAAATACGACGACGTCTGGCTGGAGAGCTGAGGCGGATGGCGCGACGAAGTCCGACACGGGTGATCGGCGGCCGCCTCTTGCAGGCGGTGCCCGTGATCCTGCTCGCGACCTTCATGGTGTTCGCACTGCTGAAGCTGGTACCCGGCGATATCGCGGTGACGCTTGCCGGCGACAACGCCACCGACGCGCGCATCACCGAGATCCGCAAGATCTATGGCCTCGACCGGCCGTTCCTGGTGCAATATGGCGCCTGGCTCGGCAATGTCATGCAGGGCGATCTCTCGCAGTCTCTCTTGACCGGCGAGAAGGTTGCCACATCGATCTCCCGCGCATTCCCCAATACGCTTTTGATCGTCGCCATCGCGCTGGTGCTGGCGCTGGTTACCGGCATTCCCATGGGCGTGATCGCGGCGATCAAGCCCGATGGCTGGGTCGACAAGACGGTCAGCATGATCGCCTCGCTCGGCGTCGCCATTCCCGGCTTCTGGCTGGCGATGATTCTGGTCGCCGAGATTTCGCTGAAGCTGAACTGGCTGCCGGCGACCGGCGCCAAATCCTTTGGCGCCTCGCCGATCGAGGCGATCCGGCACGCGCTGCTGCCCGGCATTGCCATCGCCGCCTACGGCATGGCCGAGGTGGCGCGGCAGTTGCGCGGCTCGCTGCTGGAGGTGCTGTCCTCGCAATATGTGCGGACGCTGCACGCCAAGGGCCTGTCGATGAGCCGCATCCTCTGGCAGCACGGCCTCAAGAATGTCAGCGTCAACCTGTTCACCATCATCAGCCTTTTGGTCAACCGCATGCTGGCGGCGACGGTAGTGATCGAGGCCGTGTTCGCCATTCCCGGCATGGGCAGCCTGATCGTGCGCGGCGCGCTGCAGCGCGATTTTCCGATCGTGCAGGGCGTCGTGTTCGCCATGGTGATCGTGGTCATCGCGGTCAATCTGATCACGGATCTGCTGTGCGCCGCTGTCGATCCGAGGATCGAGCAATGACGGACCTGACGCTCGCATCCGCATCTCAGGCCGAGCCGGGCAGGGTGCGCCGCCTGCTCCGCTGGTTGGCGGGCGACCTGCGCGCTGCACTCGCGATACTGGTCCTGCTGGTGCTCGTCATCGTCGCGATCGGCGCGCCCTGGCTAGCGCCCTATGCGCCGACCGCGCAGGACGCCAACAACATGCTGGCGGCGCCCGGGCCCGGCCATCTGCTCGGCACCGACGACCTCGGCCGTGACATCTTCAGCCGCCTGATCTACGGCGCCCCCGCCACCGTCTATGCCAGCCTGCTGGCGGTCGGCGTCGCCATCCTGATCGGGCTGCCCGTGGGCCTTGCCGCCGGTTTCTTCGGCGGCTGGACCGACGACATCATCAGCCGGATCATCGATACCTTCCTGTCGTTCCCGGCGATCGTGCTGGCCATCGCGGTTACCGGCGCGCTCGGGATCGGGCTGACCAACGGCATGATCGCGGTCGGCATCGTCATGTTCCCGGCGCTGGCCCGCATCGTTCGGGCGCGTACGCTGATCGTGCGGCAGGAACTCTATGTCGATGCCTCCAGGTGTTTTGGTGCACCGGCCTGGCATATCTTGTGGAAGCACGTGCTGCCGAACGCGCTGCAGCCGGTCATCGTGCAGGTGACGCTGTTGCTGGCCGCGGCGCTGCTGGCGGAAGCCAGCCTCAGCTTCCTCGGTCTCGGGATTCAGCCGCCCAATCCGAGCTGGGGCGCCATGCTGGCCCGCGCCTACCAGTATATGGAGATCGCGCCCGAGCAAATGTACGCGCCGGGGCTTGCTATTCTGGTCGTGTCGTTGGCATTCAATGCGCTTGGCGAATCCCTGCGCATCGTGCTCGATCCGACCATGAAAGATCGATAGCGCGCATGACCCGGAAAAGTGGGCACCGGTTTTCCGACAAGGTCATGCGCCAGAAATAACGGGTAGAATTATGGCCTTTCATAAACTGCTGATCGCCAACCGGGGCGAGATCGCCATTCGTATCGCGCGCGCAGCCGGAGACGCCGGCCTCACCACCGTCGCGATTTATTCTGCCGACGACGCGCAGTCGCTGCATACCCGCAGCGCGGACGCCTCGCATGAAATCCCGGGCCGCGGCGCGCGGGCCTATCTGGATATCGAAGGGGTTATCGGCGCCGCCAAGGCCACCGGTTGCGACGCGCTGCACCCCGGCTACGGCTTTCTCAGCGAGAACTCGGCGCTGGCCCGGCGCTGCGCCGAGGAAAACATCGTCTTCGTCGGTCCCTCTCCGGAAGCGCTCGATTTGTTCGGCGACAAGGCGCAGGCCAAGGCGCTGGCCAAACGCTGCAACGTGCCGATCATCGAGGGCACCAGCGGCGCCACCAGCCTCGAGGAGGCAAAGGCCTTCTTCGCCTCGCTGGGCGAGGGCGCCGCGGTCATGATCAAGGCCATCGCCGGCGGCGGTGGACGCGGCATGCGCATCGTCGACGATGCCGCCAAACTCGAAGATGCCTATGCGCGCTGCCAGTCCGAGGCCAAGGCCGCCTTCGGCAGCGACGGCGTCTATGTCGAGCGTCTCATTCGCAATGCCCGTCACATCGAAGTGCAGATCATCTGCGACCATCATGGTGCGATCAGCCACCTCTGGGAACGCGAATGCACGATCCAGCGCCGCAACCAGAAGCTCATCGAGGTCGCTCCTAGTCCGTCGCTGACGGATGCCTTGCGCACGCGGATCATCGATGCTGCCAAGGAACTGGCCGCTGCCGCCGACTACAACAATCTCGGCACCTTCGAATTCCTCGTCGACAATGAAGCCAAATCCAGCGAGCAGGCATTCGCCTTCATCGAAGCCAATCCGCGATTGCAGGTCGAACACACCGTCACCGAGCAGGTGCTGGGCCTCGACCTCGTGCAGTCGCAGCTCGCGGTTGCGGCCGGCGCCACGCTGGGTTCGCTCGGCCTCGCACAGGGCTACATTCCCCGGCCGCGCGGCTTTGCGATGCAGCTCCGCGTCAACATGGAAGTGATGGACGAGAGCGGCGCCACCAGGCCGACCGGCGGCACGCTGTCGATGTTCGACCTGCCCTCCGGCCCCGGCGTCCGCGTCGACACATTTGGTTACTCGGGATACCGCACCAGCGCCGCCTTCGACTCGCTGCTCGCCAAGGTCATCGTGCATTCGCCCGGCGGCAACTGGACCGACGTGGTGCACAAGGCGTCGCGAACGCTGCGCGAGTTCCGGGTCGGCGGCGTCGCAACCAACATCCCGTTCCTCTCTGCTGTCCTGTCGCATCCGGATTTCGCCGAC
>JAQSDT010000209.1 GCA_029946075.1 bacterium
ATCCGGCCTTCCCTGCGCGATGGCTTTACGGCTTACTTCGTGCTCTCCCCGGAGAACGGCTCTTTTGCCTCCGTCATCCCATGAGAAGCTTCGCTTCTCAGAGATTTGATGCCAGCACCGCGACATCAGGACCACACGACTTCACCGTACGCCTCATGTGCGTACGTCCCGCACATCAAACGTCCACCGCTCCCCACCGCGCGTTCGTGACGATCGCGAGCGCCCCTCGTAACGGGTGAGTTGCCCGGAGTTAAATCACTGATTTGCCCGACGGGTTAAGCGGGAAATTTTTGCGCGAGGGGATGGACAGACTTTTGGTGATTTGCCCGTCGTGCCAGTTGGTCGCACTTTTCTTGCTTGCGCCTGAATAGACTCTTTCGTCATTCCGGGGCGATGCGCAGCATCGAGCCCGGAATCCATTGGGCCATAAGCCATGCGGAGAAATGGATTCCGGGTTCGCGCCAAGAGGCGCGCCCCGGAATGACGAAGAGAGCGCCACGCCCGCGACCCGCCACTCAAACCGGCAGCCCGTCCAGCCGCCACACGCCGAGACTCTTGTCGCGCCAGCCGCCGCCGGCCTCCGTGCACTTCTCGTCGATGAGTTCGACCGGCGCACCCCAATCAAACGGTTCACGCTGGAAATTAAGCGCGCGCCAGTCGCCGTCCTCGCAATCGGCATTGGCCTGCCAATCCGGAAACGTCGTCGTGATCAACCAGGTCGCGCCCGACCGGCGCAGATTGGCGACCGCGCGGGCAATATTAGCGAAGGACAGATGCACGAGGCAGTCGCGGCACAGCACGGCGTCGCAGCGCGGCAGCGGATCGCGGGTGATATCGGCGAGGTGATATTCACCGCTGACCCCTCCGTCGGCGATGCGCGCCTGCAGCTTCTCGATCAGCGCCGGAACGATATCGACGCCGACATAGCGCACGCCGAGATCGGCCTGGTTGATCCAGCCGGCGTCGCCGCAAGGCGCATCCAGCAACGACGCCGCGCCCAGTCGCGCCAGCAGCGGCGGCAGTTCAGCCCGCAGGGCCGCGGTGGCGTCCGTTTCCGAACCGAGGCCGGACACGGATGCCGCGCCCCACAGATTGGTTTCGTGGATGCGCCGGAAGCGCTGCGCGAGGTCGAGGCCGGCAAAGGAATTGCGATCGTCAAGGAAGCGTTGATGCGCCAGCACCGGCGGGCGTTCGGAATCGCGCGGCATCTATCGCCAATCCCTCATTACCGCCACGGCTCGACGATGATCTTGGTGTGGGTCTCGGGGTTGGCGAGATCGGCAAAGGCTTTTGCGACACCGTCGATGCCGACGCTGGCCGTGACCATCGAGGCCGCATCCACCTTCCCTTCCGCGATCAGGCGCAAGGAACAGGCGAACTCCTCCGGCGTGTAGCCCAGAACATACTGGACGTTGAGTTCCTTGACGATGCCGAGGAACGGCTCGGAGCGGTCGGTCTCCATGCAGACGCCGACCACGACGATGCGGGCGTCGCGCGGCGCGCCCTCGAACACCTGCTGCAGCAGGCCGGGAATGCCGACGCATTCGAAGATCAGCGCGGGCTTGAGCGCCGGAAGCATCGCCTGCAGCGGCGGCCGCGCGGCCTTCTGCTCCGGCGACATCTGGGCGTGTTCGGCCCAGGTCGCATAGGGCTGCGAGCGCGCAGGGTCCACCACGACGTCGGCGCCCAGCTTTTCGGCCAGCGCGCGGCGCGCCGGGGAATAGTCCGCGGCGACGATCGGGTGCATCCCCTTGATCTTGAGCGCGGCGATCACGGCAAGGCCGACCGGCCCGCACCCGATAACCAGCGGCACCTCGTCGCCGCGAATGCCGGCCTTCTCGACGGCGTGAATGCCGACGGCCAGAGGCTCCGTCAGCGCCGCATGCGCGGGCGCGAGCCCGTTGGGTACTTCCAGCAGCAGCGCCTCGCTCAGTACCATGCGTTCGGCATAGGCGCCGACATTCTCGTTGGAATAACCGATGGTCTGCAGCCCTGTCGGGGTGATCAGCGCGGGCAGCGAGCACACATGCGTGCCGGGCTTGAACTTCTTCGTTGCGCCGGGGCCGTAGTCGAGTATCTCGCAGCAGAATTCGTGGCCGAACACGACGTCGCGGGACAGATCCATCGGCTTGCGGCCGGGCAGAAACTTCGCAAGGTCCACCATGCGGTGGGCGTGCTTGCGGGCGTGCAGATCGGAGCCGCAGATGCCGCAGGCAAGCGATTTGACCAGCACCATGCCGGGGCCCGGCTCCGGCTCCGGCATCTGATCGACGACGATCTCGCCGTTCCTGAAAATGGCTGCGCGCATCGACGTCCTCTCCGCTGTTCGTTCGTTACCGTTTCCTCCCACAGCCTGATGGCGAAGGAAAGAACGAAAGCAGGCCGGCGCATACCCCATTGCCGGATCAAGAGTCTTTCCGGCCGGCGGCGCACGCAGCGACCGGCACCATGCGAGCAAGCTTCCGCATTGATAGCCGCCGAGTATGGCGATTCCGGAACCGGCGAGTTGGCGCTGCGCTACAATAACCTGCGTTACCGCCGTTTCCGAAGGGGCAAGCTTATGGAAATGCACCAGATCCGCTACTTCCTGGCCGTCACCAGGACGCTGAACTTCACCCGCGCCGCCGACGAGTGCAACGTGACTCAGCCGTCATTGACCCGCGCCATCAAGCAGCTCGAGGCCGAACTCGGCGGCGACCTGTTCCGCCGCGAACGGCCGGCGGCCCAGCTCACCGAGCTCGGCCAGCGCATGCAGCCGCTGCTGAAGCAATGCTACGAGGCTGCGGTGGGCGCGCGGTCGCTCGCGACCTCCTTCAAGGGCGGCAAGATCGGTTGCCTGCGCATTGCAATCGCCGACGCGGTGGACCTTGCCCTGCTGATCCCGCATCTGGAGCAGTTGAAGCGGCTGTTCAGCAATCTCGAATTCAAGCTGATGCGCGGCAACAGCCGGCAGGTCGGCGAATATCTCAAGAAGGGTGACGCCGAACTCGGTATCGCCGTCGAGATATCGAAGGAATGGGACCGGCTCGATAGCTGGCCGCTGTTCACCGAAGGCTTTCAGCTCGTCGTCAATGGACGACATCCGCTCGCGGCCCAGGACCAGGTCGCCTTCGACGACCTCAAGGCGCAGCCGCTGCTCTCGCGCGGGTATTGCGAATATGCGGAACGGCTGAACACCGCCCTGCGCAGCAGCGGCGTGTCCGCCGGGACCGGACACGACGTCTCCAGCGAATGCGACCTGATCAAGCTGCTGGAAGCCGATATCGGGATTGCGATCGTTCCCTGCAGCGCCACGATGCCGGGGACACTGCGGCACGCGGCGATCGACGGTCTCGACATCCGCCGCACGGTGCAACTGTTCGGCGTCGCGGGCCGCGAGCGCACGGCGGTCGCATCCGCCGCCATCAAGCTGCTGCGCAGCGCCAACTGGGCTTTCGAAAGTCCGGCGCAGGCCCGCGCGCGAGACCCCAGACCCGCACTCGCCATCGTGGCCGCATGAGGTACCCCGAGGAAAACGATCATGGTCGAAAAAAGCTTTGCTGAAACCGTGGCGCACGCCGCCGACGACGGACGGATGCCGGACTCCACGCTCAACGAGCGCCTGCGTGCCGTGGCCGAAGAGGTCAGCCGGAGCAATCCGGAATTCGCCGCCGTCGCCCAGCGGATGGTAGAGCGGCTCGAAGCCAACGAGGTCGGCAAGAATGCGCCGGGGATCGGCGAAGCGATGCCGGATTTCGTCCTGCCCGACGAGAACGGCGCAATGGTGCGGCTGGAAACGCTGCTCAAGGCGGGACCGGTGGTGCTGTCGTTCCACCGCGGCCACTGGTGCCCCTATTGCCGGCTCAACGCCGACGGCCTCGCGCAGATCGCCCCCGAGATCGAGCGGCTCGGCGCGCAGATCGTCGCGATCTCGCCGGAAACGCATCAATACGGCGCCGAACTGAAATCCCAGGCCAACGCACCCTTCCCCGTGCTCTGCGACCTCGACAATGGCTATGCCCTGCAGCTCAACCTGCTGTTCTGGGTCGGCGACGAAAAGCGCGAGGCGATGACGAAAGCCGGCTTCGACATCGCGCCCTATCAGGGCAACGACACCTGGATGCTACCGGTGCCGGCAACCTTCGTCGTCGACCGCGGCGGCATCATCCGGGCGCGCAGCATCGATCCGGACTATCGCCGCCGCATGGAACTGGATGATATCGTGGATGCCGTCGCCGCGCTCGATGCCGTCGCCGAGCCGCGCCGCGGGGCCGCGTCATGACCGGCGCGGCGCGTCACCAAGCGTAGCGGACGATGCCCTTGCCGGCGTAGGAATTGGTGACGTTGGAGAACTGGCCTTCGAAGATCGCGGCGGCCGACCAGCCACTCAGCCATTTCATTTCGGCCGCGCCCGTCACCAGCGCGGAATCGTGCGCCTGCGCTGCGCCGTTGACGACAAAGGCAGCGCCCGGCAGCGTCTGAAACAGCGCCGTGACGTTGCGGTCGGTGTTGAAATCATGCGCCCAGGCGGCCCGGCTCCGGAGCGTCAGAACGCCGTTCTGCATCGCAAAGGATTTGTCGGTGCGAACGCCGATTTCGGTGCGCGAGGCCGTGACGTCCCTGGCCGCGTAGTTGAGCGCGAACGTGTTGTTGCCCGCCAGCACCTGCTCGGCATAGGCCGGCAGGCTGTAGGTGGTGAACTGGCCCGCAGCATAGGGCGTGATGCCCATCCATGGCGTCACGAAGCGATAGCCGCCTTCGACGCGTCCTGAATACGCATTGGCGTTGAACTGCGCGCGCAGGCGATCGACGCCCGCCACGGTGACCGTGCGATCGGTCGTGACGTCCTGCCAGCCATAAGCGGCAGCGGCGGTGATGTAGGCTTTGCCGAAGTTATGGCGAACGAAGGCGCCGGCCTGGAACAGATCCGAACGCCCGCTACCGAACCCGGAGACGCTGAAATTGGTGCCGCCGCCCGACAGCGCGAAACCGACCAGCGTGTCGCGCGAGATGCGATAGTCGGCGCCGACCGCAAAGCCGAAGGCGCGCGCGGTTGCCGCGTTCGAACCCAGCGCCGCATTGCCCGACGTGTTGCTGCTGCCGCCGAACGCCGAACCCCACACGCTCCAGCGCTGGTCGAGGAGATCGTTGCGGGCAACATCGGCTTTGGTCGGCAGTTTGGCGAAGGCATCGCGGGCCGCGCCCGGCTGCCTGGCAGCATATGCGCTGGCGCCGATACCGCCGCCAAAACCATCGCCGCGGCCGGCCACAAACGGATCCGTGATCAACGACAGGAACAGGTTCATCGCATCGAAGGTCGCATGCTGCGATCCGGTGGCGTGCTCGCCGGAGACCTGCGTCAGGCCGGCTGGCGTCAGCGAGGCAAAGCCGACGGGAATGCCGCCGGTGGTGTTGAAGAAATTGGTCAGCGTGTTGGCGACGTTCTGCTGGTTGATATTCAGGCCGCCACCGTAACCCAGTGCAAAATTCAGATAGACGTTGTTGGGATCGTAGCTGAGCGTCGGATTGAGGTTTGGCGACACCCCGGAC
>JAQSDT010000210.1 GCA_029946075.1 bacterium
GTCACGATCGTGTGCCAGTAGCCCAGGATCAGCGAGTGGATCCGCTCATCCGACAGGCCGAGCTTGACGGTGTTGACGTAGGTGATCGGCGGCTCGCCGCCGGTGATGTCGACGGGGTTGCCGGCCGCGCCGAACGGCGGGATGAACTTGCGGAACGCCGCGTCGAGATCCGGCGGCATCGACATCAGCGACAGGCCGTTGTCGACGCAGCTGTCCGACAGCAGCACGCCGGAGCCGCCGGCACCGGTGATGATCAGCACGTTCTCGCCCTTCGGCGTCGGCAGCACCGGCATGCCGCGCGCGAATTCGAGCAGCTGCCGCAGGCTGCGGGCGCGGATCACGCCCGACTGCTTGAATACGTCCTCGTAGATCTTGTCGTTGCCGGCGAGCGCGCCGGTATGCGACGAGGCCGCCTTGGCGCCGGCCGAGGTACGACCCGCCTTGAGCACCACCACCGGCTTCTTCCTGGAGACGCGCTTGGCGGCTTCCGCAAAGGCGCGGCCGTCTTTCAGGTCTTCGCAATGCTGCGCGATCAGGTTGGTATTCGGGTCCTGCTCGAAGAAGGCGAGCAGATCGTCCTCGTCGATATCGGACTTGTTGCCGAGGCCGACGATCGCGGAGACGCCCATCTTGGCAGAGCGCGAGAAGCCGATGATCGCCATGCCGATACCGCCGGACTGCGACGACAGCGCCGCATGGCCCTTGACGTCGTAGGCGGTGCAGAACGTCGCGCAGAGGTTCGACCAGGTGTAGTAGAAGCCGTAGATGTTCGGCCCCATCAGGCGGACATTGTACTTCTTGCCGATCTCGACGATCTCGGCCTGCAGTTCGGGGGCCCCTGCTTCGGCAAAGCCCGACGGAATCAGCACCGCGCCCGGAATTTTCTTTTCGCCGCATTCGACGAGCGCGCCGGCGACGAGCTTGGCGGGGATCGCGAAGACGGCGGTGTCGATCACACCCGGCACGTCCTTGACGCTCTTGTAGGCCTTGTAACCAAGGATATCAGCGGCCTTCGGATGGATCGGATAGATCTCGCCCTTGTAGCCGCCGTTGATGAGGTTCTTCATCACGGAGTTGCCGATCTTGCCGTCTTCCGCAGAGGCGCCGATCACGGCAACGCCCTTCGGCTGCATGATTCGCTTCATCGCGGTGACGATTTCTTCGGTCGGGCGCGGCGCCTCGCGAGGCTTGTAGTCAAAATCGACGACGATCCGCACGTCGGCGGCGGTCGCATCCTTCTTGGTCGCGAAAACCGGGTTGAGGTCGAGTTCGACGATTTCGGGGAAATCGCTGACGAGCTGCGACACTTTGACAATGATGTCGGCCAGCGCATCGCGGGAAACCGGATCGCCGCCGCGCACGCCCTTGAGCATGTCATGGGCCTGGATGCCGTCGAGCATCGATAGCGCGTCGTCCTTGCTCGCGGGCGCGAGACGGAAGGTGATGTCCTTCAGGACTTCGACCAGCACGCCGCCGAGGCCGAACGCCACCAGCTTGCCGAACGAACCGTCGGTGATCGAACCGATGATCACTTCGGTGCCGCCGGCCAGCATCTGCTGCACCTGGATGCCTTCGATCTTGGCGTCGGCCTTATACTTCTTGGCGTTGGCGAGAATGGTCTCGTAGGTCTTTTCCGCGTCGGCCGCGGTCTTGACGCCGACCACGACGCCGCCGGCTTCGGTCTTGTGGAGAATATCCGGCGAGACGATCTTCATCACCACCGGGAAACCCATGCCGGTCGCGATCTTCGCAGCTTCCGCTGCGGATTTCGCGACCCCCTCTTTCGGAACCGGGATGCCGTAGGCGTCGCACACCAGTTTGCCTTCCGGTGCGGTAAGGCTGGTGCGCTTGTCGGCTTTCACCGCATCCAGCACCCGGCGGACAGCCTGATGTGCGCTTGGCTCGGTGATCTTGCGGGCCGCATCTGCAGAATTTGACATTGGCTTCCTCCTGGGGCTAGTTTTATGGCATTTGGTATGCCAGAGATCAGATTGTCAAGACAAACCTGTGGTCAGGAAATGCCGAAAACGCTGGCACCTTGACAATCTGGTATTTGGTATGCCAAAAATATTCGCGTGTTTCTTCTGCTAAGAAGACGTCTCCAGCAAACCGAGGAGACGAATCGTGCCCGCACGTAAACAACCCAAGGCGCCGCCTGTCATGGCTGATGCTGACATCGCAATCGTCCGGATCGCGCCGGAGACGAGCTTCAAGAACAAGGCCTATGAGGCCTTGAAGGAAGCTATTCTCAAGATGGACATCTATGCGACGCCCGAGCAGGTGATGCTGGACGAGCGTGCATTGTCCGAGCGCCTCGGTGTCAGCCGCACCCCCATTCGCGAAGCCATTGCGATGCTGGAACAGGATGGTTTCGTCAAAACGGTTCCGCGCCGTGGCATCGTCGTCGTCCGCCGCACCAAGACCGAGATCGTCGACATGATCCGTGCCTGGGCCGCGCTCGAGAGCATGGCCGCGCGCCTGATCACGACCACCGCGCGCAAGAAGGACATCACGGCGCTGCGCGACTTCTTCAAGGATTTCGGCAAGGACCGCCTGCCCGAGGATCACGTCGAGGAATATTCCAGGGCCAATATCGCCTTCCACCAGGCGCTGATCTCGCTGTCGGAATCGCCGGTGCTGGTCGACATGACCAACGACATCCTGCTTCACGTGCGCGGCTACCGGCAACTGACGATCGGACGCAAGGACCGCACCGCGACCTCGCTGCCCGAACATCTGGCGATCATCGAAGCGCTGGAAGCGCGCGACACCGAAGCCGCCGAAAAGCGCGCGCGCGATCACACGCTGGGCCTCGCGGCTTATGTCGAAGCGCACGGACAGGAACTGTTTACCTAGACGATATCTCGCAGCAGAAGACGGCATAAGCCGTCCGAACCAACCGATCAGGGAGAGAAAGCCCATGCTGAATACCGTGACCAAGTCCGAAGCACCGGGCACCGAGCAGGAACTGACCGATGGCTTCCATCTCGTCATCGACGCACTCAAGCTCAACGGCATCAACACAATTTATGGTGTGCCGGGAATCCCGATCACGGACCTCGGCCGCATGATGCAGGCCGAGGGCATTCGCGTGCTCTCCTTCCGCCACGAGCAGAACGCCGGCTATGCCGCGTCGATCGCCGGTTACCTCACCAAGAAACCCGGCATCTGCCTCACGGTTTCGGCGCCGGGCTTCCTCAACGGCCTCACCGCGCTCGCCCACGCCACCACCAACTGCTTCCCGATGATCCTGATCTCGGGCTCGTCCGAGCGCGAAATCGTCGACCTGCAGCAGGGCGATTATGAAGAAATGGACCAGCTCGCGATCGCCAAGCCGCTGTGCAAGGCTGCGTTCCGCGTGTTGCACGCCGCCGATATCGGCATCGGTCTGGCCCGCGCCATCCGCGCCGCCGTGTCCGGCCGCCCGGGCGGCGTCTATCTCGATTTGCCGGCAAAACTTTTCGGCCAGGTGATCGACGCGGCCGTCGGCGCAAAATCGCTGGTGAAGGTGATCGACGCTGCGCCCGCGCAGATCCCCGCCCCCTCCGCCGTCAAGCGCGCGCTCGACGTCTTCAAGGGCGCCAAGCGCCCCCTCATCATCCTCGGCAAGGGCGCGGCCTACGCGCAGGCCGACGATGAAATCCGCAGCTTCGTCGAAAAGACCGGCGCGCCGTTCCTGCAGATGAGCATGGCCAAGGGCCTGCTGCCGGATACCCATGCGCAGTCCGCCGGCGCGGCGCGCTCGACCGTGCTGAAAGATGCCGACGTCGTCATGCTGATCGGCGCCCGCCTCAACTGGCTGCTGTCGCACGGCAAGGGCAAGACCTGGGGCGACGCACCGAAGAAGTTCATCCAGATCGACATCGAGCCGAAGGAAATGGATTCCAACGTCGAGATCGCGGCCCCCGTGGTCGGCGACATCGGCTCCTGCGTCAGCGCGCTGCTCGCCGGCATGGGCGGCAGCTGGTCGGCCGCGCCCGCCGACTGGCTCGCGACCGTCTCGAAGAAGCGCGACGAGAACGTCGCCAAGATGGCGCCGAAGCTGATGAGCAACGCCTCGCCGATGGATTATCACGGCGCGCTCGGCGTGCTGCGCACCATCGTCAAGGAACGTCCCGACGCGATCTTCGTCAACGAAGGCGCCAACACGCTCGACCTCGCCCGCGGCGTCATCGACATGTACAAGCCGCGCAAGCGCATCGACGTCGGCACCTGGGGCGTGATGGGCATCGGCATGGGCTATTCGATCGCCGCCGCGGTCGAGACCGGCCATCCCGTGCTCGCGGTCGAAGGCGACTCGGCGTTCGGCTTCTCGGGCATGGAAGTCGAGACCATCTGCCGCTACAAGCTGCCGGTCTGCATCGTCATCTTCAACAATGACGGCATCTACCGCGGCACCGACGTCAACGGCGTGAGCTCGGATCCGGCCACCACCGTGTTCGTCAAGGGCTCGCGCTACGACAAGATGATGGAAGCCTTCGGCGGCGTCGGCATCAACGCCACCTCGCCGGACGAGCTGCGGCGCGCCGTCAACGAAGCCATGGATTCCGGCAAGCCGACGCTCATCAACGCGGTGATCGATCCGGCGGCAGGCTCGGAGAGCGGCCGTATCGGCAATCTCAATCCGCAGAGCGCCCTGAAAAAGAAGTAGTCGATTTAAACCCGATCATCCTGCATATGCAGGGCAAACACAGTCACACTACGGAGCAAAGACGATGACAAAGGCGCTCACGGGCGTTCGCATTCTTGATTTCACCCACGTTCAGTCGGGACCGACCTGCACGCAATTGCTGGCCTGGTTCGGCGCCGACGTGATCAAGGTCGAGCGCCCCGGCGTCGGCGACATCACGCGCGGCCAGCTGCAGGACATCCCGAACGTGGACAGCCTGTATTTCACCATGCTGAACCACAACAAGCGCTCGATCACGCTCGACACCAAGAACCCGAAGGGCAAGGAAGTCCTCACCGCGCTGATCAAGAGCTGCGACGTGCTGGTCGAAAACTTCGGCCCCGGCGTGCTCGACCGCATGGGTTTCCCCTGGGAAAAGATCCACGCCATCAACCCGAAGATGATCGTCGCCTCGATCAAGGGTTTCGGCCCCGGCCCGTACGAAGATTGCAAGGTGTATGAGAACGTCGCGCAGTGCACCGGCGGTGCAGCTTCGACCACGGGCTTCCGCGACGGATTGCCGCTCGTCACCGGCGCACAGATCGGCGACAGCGGCACCGGCCTGCATCTGGCGCTCGGCATCGTCACGGCGCTCTATCAGCGCACCGTCTCCGGCAAGGGCCAGAAGGTCACCGCCGCAATGCAGGACGGCGTGCTCAATCTCGCGCGCGTAAAACTGCGCGACCAGCAGCGCCTCGCGCATGGTCCGCTGAAGGAATACAGCCAGTTCGGCGAAGGCATTCCGTTCGGCGACGCGGTGCCGCGCGCCGGCAATGATTCCGGCGGCGGCCAGCCCGGCCGCATCCTGAAGTGCAAGGGCTGGGAGACCGATCCCAACGCCTACATCTACTTCATC
>JAQSDT010000211.1 GCA_029946075.1 bacterium
GCCTGAGGCGGCGAGCGCGCTGACGATGACCTGCATCAGGCCGGGGCTGCGGAATTGAATCGCTGAAATGTTGACGGCGACGTGCAAATGCTCGGGCCATCGCGCCGCGGTCATGCAGGCCTGCCGGATCACCCATTCGCCCATCGGTACGATGAAGCCGATCTCCTCCGCCAGCGGAATGAAGGAGGCCGGCGAAATCATGCCGCGCAGCGGATGGTTCCAGCGGATCAGCGCCTCGAAGCCGCTGATCTCCTGGCTCGCGAGGTTGACGACGGGCTGGTAGTGCAGCTCGAACTCGTCCGCCGGCAGCGCCTTGCGCAAATCCTGTTCCATGATGCGGCGGGTCTGCATCTGCAGATCCATCGCCGGTTCGAAGAAGCGGAAGGTGCTGCGACCGTCGCTCTTGGCGCGGTAGAGCGCCAGATCGGCATTGCGCAGCAATTTGTCCGGGCTGTCGCCATCGCCGGGGCCGACGGAAACGCCGACGCTGACGCCGATGATGGCCTGCTGGGCGTCGATATCGTAGGGCTCGCTGAGCAGCTTGATGACGCGCTGCGCCAGTGCGGTGGCATCGGCGGGGACGGCGATCGGCGCCTGCACGATGACGAACTCGTCCCCGCCCATGCGCGCGATCGTGTCGGACTCGCGAACCAGCCCGCGCAGCCGTTCGGCGACGACCCTGAGCAGCCCGTCGCCGGCGGGATGGCCGAAGGTGTCGTTGACGGCCTTGAACTGGTCGAGGTCGAGGTGATGCACCGCCACGATATCCCCGCGCTGAATCCGGCTCAGCGCGTGTTCGAGGCGATCGTTCAGCAGCACCCGGTTGGCGAGACCGGTCAGCGAATCATGGTGCGCCATGTATTCGATCTTCACCTCGGACTGGCGCTGCTCGGTGATGTCCTCGTGGGTGGCGACCCAGCCGCCGTCGGGCATCGGCCGGTGCCGGATCTTGATCGTGCGGCCGTCCTGCAGTTCGACGGTGCTGTCGCGCGCCTCGTTGGACGCCGCGACGTTGGTGCGCCAGCGCACATATTCTTCGCGCGACATCGCCGGGAAGCTGCCGGCCTCGATCCTGAGATCGACGATCTCGGCGACCATCATGCCGGGATGGACGCGCTCGGCGGGCAACCGGTAGATTTCGACGAAGCGGTCGTTGCAGACGATCAAGCGATGATCGGCGTTGAAGAAGCACAGTCCCTGCGACATGTTGTTGATCGCGGTGTCGAACTGGACATTGTTGATCCGCAGCGCTTCTTCCTGTTTGCGGCCGAGCTCGTTCTGGGCTTTCAGGCGAGCGTTCAGCTCCTCGCGCTCGGTGATGTCTTCGTGGGTGGCGAGGCCGCCGCCGCCGGGCAGCGGATGCACCGTGTAGGCGACGAGGCGCCCGTCCTGGAATTTCTGCACCGTGGTGTCGAGCGCGATATCGCGGCCGACACGTTCGCGGACATATTCGTCCGGCGCGACCTGCACCTCGAGCCCGAGATTGAGGCGATGGCGGATCAGTTCGCTGGTCGGCGTGCCCGGCTTCACCTGTTCCGGCGTCAGCCCGTACATTTCGATATAGCGCCTGTTGCAGAAAACGACTTCACGGTTTTCGTTGAAAACGACGATGCCGAGCGACAGATGATTGATCGCGTCTTCGAGCCGCGCACTCAAGTGAGCCGCCCCCAGGACAGCGATCTGGCCGTGATCCGTCATCGTACGTTTCCCCCGCCGCTGTTCGCGGCACTCCTTCTTCGAGGAGGCGGCCATTAGAGGGCCGGGGCGGTGAATCACATGCATGAGACGCCGCCAAAACGGGCGGATTCTTCAGGATTTGCTCAACAAGCCGTTAATGCCTGCCGGCCTGAGGGGCAAAAATCAGGCGGGATCGACCAGGATCACCCTGACGTCGTTGACGTTGGTGAGGGTCGGGCCGGTCAGCAGCAGGTCGCCGGTCGCCGAGAAGAACGCGGTGGCGTCGTTGTTGGCGAGATAGGCGGCGGGGTCCAGCTTCAGCGATTTCATTTTGGCGAATGTAGCCTGGTCGATGATCGCGCCGGCGGGGTCGGTGGCGCTGCCGGCGCCGCCGTCGGCGCCGTCGGTATCGGCCGCGAGTGCGACGATGCCCGATGTATCCTTCAGCAAATCCGCCAGCGCCAGCGCGTATTCCTGGTTCGGGCCGCCGCGGCCGTTGCCGCGCACGGTCACCGTGAGTTCGCCGCCCGAGACGATTGCAAGGCGCTTGCCTTCGGCATGCGCCTTCAGGGCCAGCCGCGCGTGTTCGGCGGCAATATCGCGTGCCTCGCCTTCGAGGTCGGCGCCGAAATCGATCACCTCATATCCGGCGTCCCGTGCGACCTTGACCGCGGCGTCCAGCGACGCCTTCGGCTTCGCGATGATCTCGAACTCCGCGCGCGCGAAGGCAGGATCGCCGGGCTTGCAGCTCTCGTTGCGGGGATCTTCCAGCGCGCGGCGCACCGCGTCGTCGATGGTGAGATTGTATCTTGTGACCAGCGCGCGGGCATCCGCGAGCGTGGAGGGGTCGGGCACCGTCGGCCCGGATGCGATCGCGGAGGGATCATCGTGCGGCACGTCCGAAATCGCCAGCGTGACGATCTCGGCGCGCTGCCCGGCGCGCGCCAGCCGGCCACCCTTGATCCGCGACAGATGCTTGCGGACGATGTTCATCTCGCCGATCGGCGCGCCGGAGCGCAGCAGCGCGCGATTGACCTGCTGCTTCTGCGTGAACGAAACGCCCTCGACCGGGGCGATCCAGTTGGCCGAGCCGCCGCCCGACAGCAGCACCAGCAGCAAATCGTTCGCGGTCGCTTCCGCGGCAAGCCGCAGCGTGTCGTCGGCGGCCTTCAGGCCGGCTTCGTCCGGCACGGGATGGCCGGCTTCGATCACCTTGATGCGCCGGGTCGGGACGCCATGACCGTGACGCGTGGTGGCAAGGCCGGTCAGCCGCGACGGATCGAGGCCGAGCGTGTCGAGATAATGCTTCTCCGCCGCCACCGCCAGCGCCGCGGCGCCCTTGCCGGCGGCAAGACAGATCACGCGGCCTTTCGGCGCCGGCCGCAAATGCGCCGACAGCACGACGTCGGGATGCGCCGCGGCAACGGCCGCGTCAAAGATCGCACGCAGAAGGGGACGTCGGTCGGTCATGGCGGCAACGAGGGCTATGGACGGGAGGTCTGGTTATCCATCCAATCGCGGCAAAAGAAAACCCCCGCAGGTTGCCCTGCGGGGGTGTTCCGGCCCGCGAATGGGCCGATCAGATTCTGAAATAACTAGCCGCCGACGTCGCCGTTCAGGATGTCACCGAACAGCTCCCAGGCTTCGCCCTTGAACTTCTGCAGTTGAACCTGCGAGATCGGCGCGAAGTCGGTCGGGCTGGTGTTGACCTTGATGCCCGGCAACAGACCGCCGAGCTCGAGCCCCTTGATGTTGGCTGCCTGCCGCATGACGTTTTCGCGCGTGAGATCGTCGCCGCACGCCTTGAGAACGTGAACGAGGCCTTGCGCGACGGTGTAGCCGTACATGACCGAACCGTCGATGCGGTTGCCTTCCGGGAAGTACTTGGTCAGGAACTCATCGAACGCCTTCATGCCGGCGTCGTTCTTCCACTGCGGATCTGAAGTGTCCTTCAGGTAGGCGGAGGAGATGATGCCCTGGCCGGCTTCGAAGCCGGCCGGCTTCATCACGGCGCCGATCGAGGCCGAGACGTTGTTGAGGAAGTGGGTGGGCTTCCAGCCGATCTCGGCGTTCTTCTTGATCGCCTGCGCCGCGAATTTCGGCGTGGTGATGTTCATGAACACGTCGGCGCCGGATGCCTTCAGCTTGACGATGTGGGAATCGATCGTCGGCTCCGAAACTTCGTAGCTCTCTTCCATGACGATCATCGAAGCGGCCTTGGCGCCGAGACCGTCCTTGAAGCCCTTCAGATAATCCTTGCCGTAGTCGTCGTTCTGGTAGAGCACGCCGATCTTGGCATTCGGATGGTTCTTCAGGATGTACTTCGCGTAGATGATGGTTTCGCTCTGGTAGTTGGGCTGCCAGCCCATCGTCCAGGGGAAGTTCTTCGGGTCGTTCCACTTGGTGGCGCCGGTGGCGACGAACAGCTGCGGCACCTTCTTGGTATTGAGGTACTTCTGGATCGCCGAGTTCGGCGGCGTACCCAGCGGATTGAAGACGAACAGAACCTCGTCGCTCTCGACCAGCTTGCGGGCCTGCTCCACCGTCTTCGGCGGCGAGTAGGCGTCGTCATAGCTGACGAAGTTGATCTTGCGGCCGTTGATGCCGCCTTCGGCGTTGATCTTCTTGAAGTAGGCCTCCTCGGTCTTGCCGATCACGCCATAGGCGGAAGCGGGTCCGCTGTAGGGCATGATGTTGCCGATCTTGATCTCGGTGTCGGTGGCGCCGGCGTCGTATTTCTTCTGCGCGAGAGCGCCGGTTGACGTTGCCGCAAGCAATCCAAACGCGGCGGACATAACCGCCAGTTTTTTCATTTTGGACATTTCTGTCTCTCCCTTTTCAATTTCAAATAAAAGAACGTCCGGCCCCTTGAACGAAGCTCTTCGACGAAATGGTAGTTACCATTTTGCCGATCCCGCCACAATGAAAAGCCCCTGCGGCAAAGCCGCAGGGGCTGCTTCTTTAGTGGGCTTCCCTGACGGTGGTGGAGCCGGAGCGAACGCTCTAGCCGCCGACGTCGCCGGTGAGGATTTCACCGAACAGTTCCCAGCCCTCGCCCTTGAACTTCATCAGTTGCAATTGCGAGATCGGGGCGAAGTCGGTTGCCGAGGTGTTGACCTTGACGCCCGGCAAAAGGCCGCCGAGCTGGAGATCCTTGATGCTGGCCGCCTGCTTCATGACGTTGGCGCGGGTCAGGTCGTCGCCACAAGCCTTCAGAATGTGCACGAGGCCCTGGGCGACGGTGTAGGCGTACATGACGGAAGCGTCGGCGCGGTTGGCTTCCGGATAGTACTTATCCAGGAACTGGTTCCACGCGATCATCCCCGCGTCCTTTTCCCACTGCTTGTCGGTGGGGTCCTTCAGGTAGTTGGACGAGATGATGTCCTGTCCGTTCTCGAAGCCGGCCGGCTTCATCACGCTGCCGATCGAGGCCGAGACGTTGTTGAGGAAGTGCAGCGGCCTCCAGCCGATTTCCATGTTCTTCTTGATCGCCTGTGCCGCGAATTTCGGCGTGGTGATGTTGAAGAAGACATCAGCGCCCGATGACTTCAGCTTGACGATGTGGGAATCGATCGTCGGCTGCGAGACTTCGTAGCTTTCTTCCAGCACGATCATCGAGGCCGCCTTGGCGCCGAGGCCGTCCTTGAAGCCCTTCAGATAGTCCTTACCGTAATCGTCGTTCTGATAGAGAATGCCGATCTTGGCGTCCGGCTTGTTCTTCAGGATGTACTTTGCATAGATCTGCGACTCGCTCTGGTAGTTGGGCTGCCAGCCCATGGTCCAGGGGAAGTCCTTGGGGTCGTTCCACTTGGTGGCGCCGGTGGCGACGA
>JAQSDT010000212.1 GCA_029946075.1 bacterium
GAAAGCGGTCGATAAGTTCGAATACCGCCGCGGCTACAAATTCTCGACCTACGCCACGTGGTGGATCCGGCAGGCGATCACGCGAAGCATTGCGGATCAGGCGCGCACCATCCGTATTCCCGTGCACATGATCGAGACGATCAACAAGATCGTGCGCACCTCGCGCCAGATGCTCAACGAGATCGGCCGCGAGCCGACGCCGGAAGAACTCGCCGAAAAGCTCGGCATGCCGCTCGAGAAGGTCCGCAAGGTCCTCAAGATCGCCAAAGAGCCGCTGTCGCTCGAAACCCCCGTCGGTGACGAGGAAGATTCGCATCTCGGCGATTTCATCGAGGACAAGAACGCGATCCTGCCGATCGACGCCGCGATCCAGTCCAATCTGCGCGAAACCACGACGCGCGTGCTGGCCTCGCTCACGCCCCGCGAAGAACGCGTGCTGCGCATGCGCTTCGGCATCGGCATGAACACGGACCACACGCTGGAAGAAGTCGGCCAGCAGTTCAGCGTCACGCGCGAACGTATTCGTCAGATCGAAGCGAAGGCGCTGCGCAAGCTGAAGCATCCGTCGCGGTCACGGAAGCTGCGGTCGTTCCTCGACAACTGACTTCAGTTTTTAGCCAGTGAAAGAAAACGGCGGGCTCAAGCCCGCCGTTTTCCTTGATAGACGCTTGCGCCGTCATTGCGAGGAGCGGTCGCGACGAAGCAATCCATCTTGCCGCAATCAGAAAATGGATTGCTTCGCTAACGCTCGCAATGACGCGGAAGCGGCAGCTGCCGGCTGAAACTTTCGGTTCTTGATCGTACCCCTACTTCTTCTTCGCCCCGACCCGCTCGATGCTCTTGATCGCGAGCGTGCCGCGGCCGGATTTTTCGGCGATCTCGCGGTCCTGTTCCAGGATGAAGGCGCGCGCGGGTTCGTCGCCGTCGAGGCCGCCGAGCAGCTCGGCCGGCACCCGCCGGTTGGAGCGCTGGGAGTCGTCCTCGTAAACGACGTTGAAAAAGGCGAATTCGCCTTTGGGGTTGGTTCCGGGTTTTTTCGCCATGGGCGGGCTTTTGGGCGATCAGGGCGTTCCTGTCAACCGAGGCCGGCGGCTTATCGGCCGGCGCCCAGCGTCAGTTCGGTGATGCGGCTGTCGGCCCGGCGCAGCCGCCGGCAAAGCTCGCGGTTGATGTTCTGCATCACCATGACGTAGCCGTTGATGTCGGCCTTGTAGCAGGCATAGAGCTTTTGGGCCGTCAGCTCGTAGAGCAGGGTTGGGGTCTCCGCCACCACGGTGGCCGACCGGTTCTGCATCTCGATCAGCGTCATTTCGCCGAAGAAATCGCCGGGCGCGAGGCCGGACATGCGGATGACGGTGCCGGATGGTCCCTGCTTGCTCACGACGAGCTCACCGGTGTGAACGACGAACATCGAGCGCCCCGGTTCTCCTTCGGCCACCACCGTGGCGCCGGCGTCGAAGCGGCGTTCGACCAGCATGGAGATCAGCAGTTCCAGGGTGGCATCGGGCAAGCCGCCGAAGAACGGCGTCGCGAGCAGAAACGCTTTCAGGTCGGGCGAGCTGACAGCCATGCGCCAAATATACAAGGGCTCCCGGCGTCGGCAAGCGACGTGCTGGTGTACGTCACGCGCGGCAGGATGCCGGCAGCATGGGCCAAATGGAAGCGATGATGATCGTGCCATCCCGGCTCGTCACCGTAAACCGTTCGGTGGCATCGATGCGGAGCGCGTGGTCGGCTTCGATCGTGCAGGCATCGCCATTGACGAGGAGATCGCAGGAGGTCGTGGCCGCATAGGCGATGTGCAGGCCGGCCGGGCAGTCCAGCGTTTCACCGCCCTTGAGACATGCGAGCGCGAGCGACACGCGGGCGCGGTCGCCGATCAAATTGACGACCTCGACCGGCCCGGCTTCGAGCCGGCTGTGGATCGGCGTCTCTCCGGCAAACCGCACCGGCGTGAACGGCGTGCGGACGTCGATCTCGCCATCTGATGTATCGAGCACGAGGCCGCGGCCGGCGACCAGCACCTGGTGGCGATCAAAGCCGCTGAGGTCGGAGAACGGCGCCGGCGTCACGATGGCGGTGCGGCCAAATCGCCAGACCATGCCGTCCCAGCTACCGGGCGGAATTCCCGGCAGATGGGCCTCGGCGATGTCGATGGCAACCCCGCCGCCGTTCTTCCACGGCGTGCGCCGATAACCGGCGGGATCGAGCGGCGTGAGCCCGATCCCGCGGAAAGCCGCCGGATTCATTGCCCCATCTTGAGGCCGAGCGACGCGCCGATGGTGGCATTCCAGTTGGTGACGCAGTCGGCGCCGCAGCGCTGCGCGAAGCCGGGCATGATCGCCTTCACCAGCGCTTCCTTGCGCAGCGCCTCGTCGGCGGGCGTGACGGCAACCAGCTTCATCGACGCCGGCGGACCTTCCTTGCAGGCGGCGCCGGTGTTGCAGTCGATGCCGGTCTGGGTTTCGGTCTTGGCCTGCTCGAAAATCGACAGTTCGAGTTTTTTGACGTTGGCCTCCAGGAAGGCCTGCACCTTCGGGTCGAGCGTCTTCCACCACGCCAGATTGGCAAGATGGGCGGCGAGGCCGAAATTGATCGGCATCGGCGAGATGAATTTTGCCGATTCATGCCACTTCGAGCGATAGCCCGACAGGGCGCCGGTGATGGCGCAATCGATCACGCCGCTGGCGAGCGCCGGCTGCACTTCGGCGAAGGCGATGTTGATCGGCGATCCCCCGATATAGGAGACGAACGCCTGCTGCGAGGCGCCGGATGCGCGCACCTTGCGGCCCTTCAGGTCCGAAATGTTGGTGAAGGTATCGCGGCAGTAGATCACCTGCGCCTGGTAGGAGCCGAAGCCGAGCAGCTTCAGCCCGTGCTTCTCCTCGAGGAATTTTGCATAGCTCGGACGCAGGACGTCGACGGTCTTCTGCAGTTCTTCCACCGAGCCGACGAGGCCGACCAGGTCGGCCGCCTCGTTCATCGGCACTTCGCCGGAATTGTAGTTCAGCACGGTGGTCGCGAATTGCAGCGTGCCGGAAGAAACCAGCCGGAAGATTTCGGGACCCTTCAAGCCGAGTTCGGTGAAGGATTTCAGCTGCACCTTGATCGCGCCGCCGGATTCCTTCGGCACGGCGTCGTTCCAGAACGGCACCTCGCGGTTGAGGTACATCGACAGATTGCCGATGCTGCCGACCACGTTGAACGAGGTCGCGGGCAGTCCCTGTGCCTGGGCCACTGCAGGCAGCGGCGCGAGGCCAAGGCAAGTAGCGGTGATCGTCGTGGCGGCGAGTATGGCAACAGCGCTTCGCATCGGCATCGTCAGGTCTCCTTCAGGCCAGGCCAGCCGCAGGGCGGGCTATTTGGCGGGTTGCAGCAGGCTCGGCAGCCAGAGCGCGATCTGCGGGAAAGCGATCAGAATGCCGATCATGATGATCATGGCGCCGACAAAGGGAAGCGATCCGATGCACAAATCCGAGAACGGTCCGCGTCCGCGCACCGACTGGACCACGTAGAGGTTCAGACCGACCGGCGGGGTGATCAGCGCCGCCTCCATCAGGATCACGAAGATGATGCCCCACCAGATCGGGCTGTAGCCCATCGCGGTAATGACGGGCACCACCACGGGCGTGGTGGCGATCATCATCGACAGCGTCTCCATGAAGCAGCCGAGGATCAGGTAAAACACCACGATCGCGAGCAGCATCGCCAGTGGCGGCAGGCCGAGCGACAGTACCGAATCCGTCACCGCCTTGACGAGGCCGATCGACACCATCACGAAGTTGAGGAAAAAGGCGGCGATGATGATCAGCATGATCATGCAGGTGGTGCGCACCGTGCCTTCGAAGGCGCGCAGCAGCACCGGTAGGGTCAGCTGGCCGTTGGCTGCAACGAGGCCGAGCGTCGCCATCAATCCGAGTGCCGCCGCCTCGGTCGGGGTCGCGATACCGATATAGATCGACCCGACCACGGTGAGGAACAGGCCGAGCGGCGGCACCAGATGCTTCAGCCCGGCGATCCGCTGCGGCCACAGTCCGGCGGTCGCCACTGCAGGCCCCGCCATGTGCGGCCGCCAGAGCGCGACGGCGAGCACGGTCAGTGAGAACAGCCCGGCCAGCATGAAGCCCGGGATGAATCCGGCGGCGTAGAGCTGGGCCACCGAGGTGTCGGTCAGCACCGCATAGATGATCATGTTGATCGACGGCGGGATCAGGATCCCGAGCGTGCCGCCGGCCGCGATCGAGCCGAGGAACAGCGGCCGGTTGTAGCCGCCCTTGTCCATGTTGGGGATCGCGACCGTGCCGATCGTCGCCGCCGTCGCCACCGACGATCCGGAGGTGGCGGCGAAGATCGCGCTGGCGGCGATGTTGGTGTGGATCAGGCGTCCCGGAATTCGCGCGAACCAGGGCGCAAGTGCGCTGAACAGCCGCTCGCTCATGCCGGAACGGTGCATCAGCTCGCCCATCATGATGAACATCGGGGCGGCGATCAGGATGAAGTCGTTCGAGGCGTTCCAGGCCAGTTCGCCGAGCGCGCCGGTCAGCGGAAAGAACGCGTATTTCTGCGAGAGAATATAACCCATCGCCCCGAGCGCGGCGGCCACCGGCAGGCTGAGCGCCATCAGGCCGATCAGAAGGCTGAACGCGGTCCCGATCATCGCAGCGTGCCCTCGCGCGCCGGCGTCTTGTCCAGGTCGATGCCGGCCTGTTCGAGTTCCTCGCTGACGCGCAGGCTGCCGATCAGCTTGTCGAAGCCGCGCTGGTCGCCGGCCAGGATGCGCATGATCGCCTGCAGCGGCAACAGGACGGCCATGAAGGCGAACCAGAACAGGCCGATCCACCAGACGCCTTGCGGCAGCACCATCGGCGTCTGCATGGTGGAGATCGACCGGGCGTTCATGGTCCAGGATTGCGCCAGCGTCTTCCAGCAGAACCAGACCAGCGCCACCGCGATGACTGCGAGGGCAATCGCGGCCAGCAGGTCGCAGGCCGCGCGCAGGCGGTAGGGGAAGGCATCGAGCAGGATATCGACCCGGATGTTCGACTTCGAGGTAACCGTGAAGGCGAGCCCGAGGCCGATGCAGGCCGCCAGCATGTAGCCGGAGATTTCGAAGCTTTCGATCATGCCGCGCTTGAAGATGAAGCGCGTGACGACATCGAGCGAGATCAGCGCGCCGCAGCCGAACAGAATACAGGCGCCGGCGAACCAGGCGAAAATCCGCGAGATGCGCTGTGGCAAGGGCTCGTCGGGCAGCAGCGGATCGGGTTTGCTCATCGAATGGTTCTACTGCACTCGTCGTCAGGCCACATGCGGTATCGGGAACGGTAGGGTGTCCGGCGTCGGTCGTCAAATCAGCCTGAACGGCCGCCGCGTAGCTCGCTCGTCTGCCCTGCGTGCCCGTGGGTTGAGAGCCGGTGGAAGCTGACTTAAGCATGCGCGATGAAAGAGCCGCCGACCGCCGCTGAATCCCCGGACAAGAAAGCGGATGCGGCAGCGGTCCTGG
>JAQSDT010000213.1 GCA_029946075.1 bacterium
TTCGAGATGCCCGACGGCGTCAACGTGTCGTCGGTGCTGAACGAGCAGAAGCTGACGCTGCAGTTCAACAACGTCCTGAACTTCGATCTCGCCGACGCCAAGGTGGCGGCGCCGCCGAACGTCGCCTCGATCACCCAGCGCAGCGACGTCGAATCCTCCGCGGTCGAGATCGTGCTGATCGGCGAAGTCGACGTGCATTCCTTCCGCGAGGAAAAGAACTACGTCATCGATGTCGCCTTCCAGCAGGCGGACAAGACCGCGGACGCGCCTGCGCCGGCCAAGCCCGCAACTCCGCTGAAACTGGCCCGCGACAAGGCCGTCAGCCCGATCCCGGCGCCGCCGCCATTGGTTGAGCCCGGGAAGGTCACCTCGGAGACGATCGCCGAGCAGGCCAGGATCGAGATCAAGCCCGGGCAGGACAGCAAGACACCGCAAGCCGCCGAGGCCGCGCCGCGGGCGTCGCCGACCGCAAAGGAGATTACGACACCGGCTGCCGACAAGGTCGCTCTGCCCGCCGAAGACACTGTTCCGCCCGCGGAGAAGATGGCGCCGGTCGCGGAGAAGGCGGAAGCGGCACCCGAAAAACCGATGCCGCCGATGGAAGCTGCGAAAGCGCCGCCACCGGTCGAGCCCGTACCAGTGACGGAAGCGCCGAAGCCCGCTGTGCCCCAGAAGGCCGCTGCGGCGGAAGCGCCGAAGAAAACCGCGCCGGCCACCCCTGTCGCCGCGCCGGAAACTGTGCCGAAGGAAAAGGGCGGCACCGTCGATGCCCGCCGCGACAGCGACGGCCTGCGCGTCACCTTTACTTTTGCGGCGCCGACTCCGGCAGCGCTGTTCCGCCGTGCCGATACGGTGTGGCTGTTCTTCGACGAACCCCGGCCGATCGACGTCGAGGGTATCCGCGCCAAGGCTGGCGCCATCATCAGCGACGTCACGCGGATGCAGCTGGAGAAGGGGCAGGCGATCCGGCTGCGCCTCAACCGGCCGCAGATGCCCTCGCTCGAAAGCGAAGGCCGCTCCAACGGCAGCGAATGGACCCTGACTTTCGCCGACCGCGTGCAGGCCTCGCCGCTGCCGCTGATGGTGCTGCGAAACATCACCGATCCCGCGCTCGCCAATGTCAGCGTGCCGCTCGCCAATCCCGGCCTGATGCACCGCCTGGTCGATCCGGACGCGGGCGATACGCTGATCGTGGTGACCGCACCGCCGCCGACCCGCGGCCTCATCAAGCGGCAGGATTTCGTCGAACTGTCGTTGCTGGAATCCGTCCACGGCGTGGTGGCCCAGCCGAACTCCGAGGACGTCAAGGCGGAGGTCGGCTCCGACAAGGTGATGCTGGGACGGCCGGGCGGATTGACGCTGTCATCGGCCGACGTCACCGCCGAGCGCGCTACCGCCGCCGTGCGTCCGCTGTTCGACATCAACGAGTGGCGCAAGAACCGCGACGAGAAGTTCTTCCCGCGGCTGGATGCGTTGATCGAAACGGCGGCCAACGCGCCGCCGGAGCAGAAGAACGACACCCGTCTCGATCTCGCCAATTTCTACATGTCGCGCGGGATGTACCAGGAAGCGCGCGGCGTCACCAATCTCATTCTCTCCGAGAGCAACCAGGGCGCTGAACCGGCCGGTGTGCTGATGGTGAACGCCGTCGCCAGCATCCTGATCGGCCATCCCGAGCGGGCGCTGAAGGCTCTCGCCAATCCCGCCATCGGCAACGGCTACGATTCCCAGTTGTGGAAGGGCTTTGCCTTTGCCCGTCAGGAGAAATGGGCTGACGCGCGCGAAAAATTCAAGAACGCCGAATTCTCGATCGCAACGCTGCCGCTGGAACTGCAGCGTATCGTGACGGCGGACGCGATGCGGGCGTCGATCGAGGTGAAGGACTATGCCGGCGCGGCGCGGCGGCGCAGCGAGCTCGACGTGCTCGGCGTTCCCCCCGAAATGAAGCCGGAGATCACGCTGCTGCGCGGCCGGCTGGCCGAGGCGCTGGGTCACGACAAGGACGCGCTCGACGCCTACAAGTTCGCGGCCAATTCGGCCGACCGGCAGGCCTCAGCCGAGGCCGTGCTGCAGGCGGTACTGCTGCGCAAGAAGCGCGGCGAGATCGGCCAGGACGAGCTGCTGCGCGAGCTGGAGACCTTGTCGGCGATCTGGCGCGGCGACGGCATCGAAGTGAAGACGCTGACCCGGCTGGCGCAGCTCTACGCCGACACCGGCCGTTACAGCGAGGCGTTCGCCGCCAACAGGACCGCAACGCGCTTGCACCCCAATTCCGAGCTGGCGCGGCAAGGTCAGGATGCGGCGTCGACGTTGTTCGCGCAGCTCTATCTCAGCCCCAAGGGCGAAGACATGAAGCCGGTCGAGGCGCTGGCGATGTTCTACGACAATCGCGAATTGACGCCGATCGGCCGGCGCGGCGACGAGATGATCCGGCGGCTTGCCGACCGGCTGTCCTCGATCGACCTGCTCGACCAGGCCGCCGAACTCTTGCAGTACCAGGTCGACAAGCGGCTGGAGGGGGCCGCCCGTGCACAGGTGGCGGCGCGTCTGGCCATGGTGTATCTGACCAACCGCAAGCCGGACCGGGCGATCGGGGCGCTGCGCACGACACGAATCTCCGATCTCTCCGGCGAACTGCGGCAGCAGCGGCTGCTGCTGGAAGCGCGCGCGCAGAGCGATGTCGGCCGTCACGATCTTGCCCTCGACATTGTCGCCAATATCAGCGGCCGCGAGGCGATCCGGCTGCGTTCCGACATCTACTGGGCGTCGCGGCAATGGCGCGAGGCGTCGGAGCAGATCGAACTCTATTACGGCGATCGCTGGCGCGACTTCAAACCGCTGAATACGGCCGAGAAGGGCGACATGATCCGCGCCGTGGTCGGCTATGCCCTGGCCGAGGACGCGATCGGGCTGGCGCGCTTCCGCGAGAAATACGCGCCCCTGATGTCTGGCGATGCCGACCGGCAGGCCTTCGAGCTGGCCAGCAAGCCGGCTTCCTCCAACAGCGCCGAATTCGCCCTGATCGCCAAGATGGCGGCCAGCGTCGACACGCTGGACGGCTTCATCCGCGAAATGAAGACCCGCTTCCCGGACGCCACCGCCCGCGCGCCGATCACGCCGGACATGGCTACCGGCACCTTGCCCGCCATCGCCGGCAAGCAGGCCAGCTCGAAGCCGTAAGGCGGGTCGAGGTTTGACCCATTTTTGCCGAGTTGTGGCACTATCCGTGCCGTGGGACGCCATGACCCCCGCCGTTTTGCCGCCGCCTTCAACCCCTGCGAATTCGTTGCGCCATGCCACTGATCCGGGACCAGATTGTTGGACATGACATCGAACGGCTGGCGTTCAAATTCACCATGCTCGACGGCGAGGTGAGGGTCGAATGCCAAATCAGCGATGCCGCGATGGACGAACTGGCGGGCACCTGGGGCACCGAAAGCATGGCGAGGCAGGCGCAATTCCTGACGTTTCGCGACGCCATCGAAGGCATCGCGTCCAACATGTTCGACCGCGCGCCGGTCGTCAAAGGCCGCGTCGTCAGGATTTTCACCAAGGACATTCCGGCACTGCCGCCGCCGGACAATTCGGCAGATTATCGCGCTATCAGCTTCTGACCGGGCGCGCCTGCGGCCTGGGTCCCCTCGACAGACGCCCGCCGAGACGGCAACCTGCAGAAACAACCAAAAGCCCGGGGGACGCCGTCACATGAGCAAGCCAGCCAAGACCGAAGCCGAACTCATCGAGATGGCGCGGGCCGAACTGAAGGCGCACGTCGATTGCCCCGATGGCATCGTGATCTCGGTGATCCCTGACGGCGATTCCTGGGAATTCCGCGCCAGCGCCGAGGAGGCCACGATCGCCAGGCCCGGTTATCCCGAATGCGTCGCCATGCTGGTGCAGATCGGGGATCACCTCAGCAAGCAGTACGACTTCAAGGGGTGACGCCGCGCCCGCGGCCAGTCCGCCGGCATTAACGGCTTGCTAACCGCGTCTTCTAACGCGGTCTGCACGTATTGCGGGTATTTTTGATGCCACGGGAACGAAGAGCCGCTCAAGAGCTCTTTCGGAAATGCAGTTTCCATGGCTGGGCTCACGGGTATGCGCACGCTGTCTGCGAGAGGAAGCATCAAGCCGTCCGACGTGGCGCAGTCCTATGCCGTCCGTCTGATGCAGCACCTCGTGGTGCCCACTTTCGTCCTCAATCCGAAGCGCGAAGTCGTGGTCTGGAACCGGGCCTGCGAGCGGCTGACCGGCGTCAGCGCCAGCGAGGTCATCGGCACCAGAAAGCACTGGCGGGCGTTCTATCAGCAGAAGCGATTTTGCGTTGCCGATCTCGTCGCGCTGGAGCGGCCGGACCTGCTCAACAGCCTCTATCCGGAATTCACGGTCTCGGCGCACGGCCTCGGCTTCAGTGCCGAGAACTGGTGCGTGATGCCCAAGCTCGGCAACCAGCTTTATCTGACCATCGACGCGGGTCCGATCCATGACGAGGACGGCCGCCTGATCGCGGTGGTTGAAACGCTGCGCGACATGACCGACCAGAAGCGCGCGGAATCCGCGCTCAAGGCGCTGGCCAGCAGCGACGGCCTGACCGGCCTCGGCAACCGCCGTTCCTTCGACCAGGCGCTGTCGCTGGAATGGGCGCGCGCGCAGCGGACGCGTTCGCCGCTGTCGCTGCTGCTGGTCGATGTCGATCATTTCAAGCTCTACAACGACCTGCACGGCCACCAGAAGGGCGACGACTGCCTGCGCGCGGTGGCGTCGGCGATGGCGGCCGGCCTGCGGCCGGCGGATGTCGGCGCCCGCTATGGCGGCGAAGAGTTCGCCGTGCTGATGCCGGACTGCGGACCAGACGAGGCGCTCGCCGCCGGCGAGCGGCTGCGCGACACCATCGCGAGCCTCGGGCTATTGCACGGCGCGTCCGAAACCGGTCCGCTGGTGACGCTCAGCATCGGCGTCGGCACCGAGGTGCCGGTGGAAGGCATGAATTCCGATCTGCTGGTGGCGAGGGCCGACCAGGCGCTGTACGCCGCCAAACGCGGTGGCCGCGATCGCGTGCTGTCGGCGGAGCGGGCGCTGAGCAGCTTTGTCGAGAAGGCAGAAGGTGTGCCCGGCGCTGCGCGGAAGGCGCGTCGTCTCCTGGCGCGTTGACAGCGTCAGTCCGGCGCATCCGCGCGCGGCGGAAGACGCCGCATCTGAAAGCCCGTCTTGTTCTGCTCGAATCCCGCGGCAACGTAGAACGCCAGCGTCGACGGCCTTTTTGAACCTGTCATCAGCATCACCTTGTAGCAATCGGCCTGCCACGCTGCTGCCGCGGCGGCCTGCAGTATTTTCTTGCCGAAGCCGCGCCCCCTGAAGTCGGCGTGCGTGACCACGTTCTCGATCAGGCCGTAGGGCTGGCCGCCGCGCGTCAGGTTGGGAATGACGATCAGCGTACAGGAGGCAACGATGCTGCCGCCCGCGAGACCGACGAAGATCTCGCTTCCCTGAAATTTCCGCAAC
>JAQSDT010000214.1 GCA_029946075.1 bacterium
ACGAACACCTCAGCTGTCACCCCGCCAGCGCACCGGATCGCTGCTCCTCCCGCCGCGCCCTTCGCCTGATCTCCGGCGGCTTCCAGATGATCCCGTTCTGGCTGAGCAGCCTGTCGTTTCCCCAGGTCGCCAGCGGAAGCAGCAGCGCGACCAGTTCGCGCCCGCGGACCGTCAGCCCGTAGCGAACCTGCCGCGTGGCGGCGGTTCCGGAGCGCCTCGCTGCGCCGCTGCCCATCAACTCCCGCAGCACCGAAGACAGAACCTGCTGGCTGACGTCGCCGATCGAGAGCTTGATTTCGCTGAAGGTGAGGTCGTCGAGCGACAGCAGATAGAGCACTCGCACCTTCCATTTGCCCGAAACGATCGCGAGCACGGCTTCGACCGGGCAATCATCGAGGGCAGGGCGCTTGCGACTGTAAGCCATGGGGTTGTTCCGGTCAGAAATTTATGTGTCTGGCCTCGTCGCGACCGCCGTGAAAGCATTTCGTCCGGGAAGTAGCCGATCGGCGCGTTTCCCGGCATCATCACGACCGAAACCAGAGACATCTTATGACCGAAAACCGCTCCGCTCAAAACGGCCATCGCCCGGCAAATGAAGCCGACCTGATCTTCGGGAATGGCAGGGTCTACACCGTCGATGCGCGGATGCCCTGGGCGGAGGCGGTCGCGGTCAAGAACGGAAAGATCGTCTTCGTCGGTTCGGCCGGCGGTGCCAGCGAATGGCAGGGGCCGCAGACAAAGATTATCGACCTGAACGGCCGGATGATGATGCCGGGCCTCGGCGACGTCCATAATCACCACACCCGCGGCGGCCAACTCGACCTGTTCGAACTGTCCTTTCAGGCCAGCATCTCCTTCGACGACATTCTGGCGCTGGTGAAGGCGCGGGCAGCGCAGACGCCTGATGGCGAGTGGATCTGCGGCGGCATCTGGAGCAGCGAGCTCATCGCCCGGCTCGGCACCACGGAGGCCAAGGCGGCGCTGGATGCGGTCAGCTCGGGCCATCCAGTGATGCTGCGCGACGACAGTCTTCATAACAGGTGGGTGAACAGCAAGGCACTGGAGCTGATGGGCGTCACTTCAGCAACGCCCGATCCAGAACTCGGCCATATCGTGCGCGATGCCAGAAGCGGCGCGCCGGTCGGGCTGTTGATGGAAAAGGCCTCGGCGATTGCCGAGCAGGCAGCGGTGAAGTCCGTCAACGATCCGCTGCAGCGTGACATCGCCTCGACGCAGCGCGCGGTGGAAATATTGAACTCCTACGGCGTCACCGCCTACCAGGACGCCAACACCACGCTGCCGATGCTACAGGCGCTGACGGGCCTCGACAGGCGCGGCGAACTCAACGCCTGGTGCGTCGGCTCGCTGCCTATTTTCAACACCCTGACCGGCACCGAATTTTTCGGCGAGGCGCTGATCGCGCGGCGCGAGGAATTTCGCACCACCCATGTCCGGCCTGATTTCATAAAACTGTTCATGGACGGCGTGCCGATGACGCGAACGGCGGCCATGCTCGCCGCCTACAGACCGGACGAAAACGGCCACGCCGTCGTGTGCCGGTCTTTCCTGCGGCTGCCCGACGTCGTGCACTGGATCGTCAGGGCCGAGACGCTGGGCATGGGCGTCAAGGTCCACTGCGCCGGCGATGCCGCCGTGCGCGACATTCTGGATGCGGTGGAGATCGTGCGCCGGCTGCGTGGCGAGGGCCCGATGCACCACATCGCCCATGCGAGCTTCATCGATCCCGCCGATATTCCCCGTTTCAGGGAACTCAACGTCGTCGCCGATCTGTGCCCGGCGATCTGGTTTCCCTGCGCCATCACCGTCGCCAACAAGGCCGTGATCGGCGAGCGCGCCGACCGCTACTGGCCGAACCGCGATCTGCATGCCGCCGGCGCCCTGATGGCCGGCGGTTCGGACTGGCCGGTCGTCGGCCTGCCCGATCCCTGGTTCGGTCTCGAAGGCATGGTGACGCGGCAAAATCCGAGGGGCGGCTATTCCGGCGCGCTCTGGCCTGAACAGGCCATCGACCTTGCAACCGCCATCGAGATCTACACGCGCAATCCCGTCAGGGCGATGGGGCTCGGCCACCTCACCGGATCGATCGAGGTCGGCAAATCGGCCGATCTGATCGTGCTGGAAAAGAACCTGTTCGAGGTCGAGCCGAACCGGCTTTCGAAGACGAAGGTTCTCTCGACCTGGTTCGAGGGCAGGTGCGTGTACGGCGAATAGCGCGGCGAGAGCCCGCGTTGAACTTGTTCGGCATTCCCGCTAAGGCATGCCCCCAGAGCTTTTGGGGGAAACATGGCGGATACCGCAGGGCCGGTGGCGGTCGCGCTTGACGAGGCGACGGTGGCGTTTCGCGTGGCCGGCGACCGCGTCTATACGGCGGTGGAGCGCGCCAGCCTGTCGGTGGCGCATGGTGAGTTCGTCGCCATTGTCGGTCCGACCGGCTGCGGAAAGTCGACGCTGCTGAACGTCGCGGCCGGGCTGCTCAAGCCGGCGGCGGGTTCGGTCAAGATCTTCGGCCGGCCGCTGGCCGGGCTCAATCGCGATGCGGGTTACCTCTTTCAGGCCGATGCCCTGTTTCCCTGGAAGACCGCGATCGACAACGTCGCCATCGGGCTCGAAATCCAGGGCGCGCCGCGCGAGCAGGCGCTGCAGCGGGCGCAGGGTTGGCTCACCTCGGTCGGACTCGGCGCGTTCGCCAATCGCTATCCGCACATGCTGTCCGGCGGCCAGCGCAAGCGCGTCGGCCTCGCGCAGGTGCTGATCCGCGACCCCAAGATATTGCTGATGGACGAGCCGTTCGGGCCGCTCGACGCGCAGACGCGCCAGATCATGGGCAATCTGCTGCTGGAGTTGTGGAACGCCGATCGCAAGGCGGTGCTGTTCGTCACCCACGATCTCGAAGAGGCGATCGCGCTCGCCGATCGCGTCGTCATCATGTCGGCCGGCCCGTCGGCGCGCATCATCGGCGACTGGCGGGTGGAACTGCCGCGGCCGCGCGACATTTCGGAAGTGCGGATGGAAAAGCAGTTCCACGAACTGCACCGCGAAATCTGGAACGTGCTGAAGGACGAAGTGATGAAGGGCTACGCACAGTCCACGCAAGCGGCGGAGGCCGGCTGATGTCGCGCTGGACGCTGCTGTTCTGGCAATTGATGGTCGCCGTGGTGGGGCTGTCGTTGTGGCAGTTCTTCGCCTCGGTGCCGGTGCTCGGCAAGATGCTGCTGCCGCCGTTCTTCTTCTCCACGCCGGTCGATGTCGCCAGCCAGATCGTCAAATGGTTCTCGACCGGGGTGATCTGGAAACATCTCGCCATCACGCTGCTGGAATCGGTGCTCGCCTTCGTGATCGGCTCGGTCGGCGGCGTGCTGGTCGGCTTCTGGTTCGCGCGCCAGCCGCGCGTCGCCGCGGTGTTCGATCCCTATGTAAAGATGGTCAACGCGCTGCCGCGCGTGGTGCTGGCGCCGATCTTCGCGCTGTGGCTCGGCCTCGGCATCTGGTCGAAGGTCGCGCTCGGCGTCACGCTGGTGTTCTTCATCGTGTTCTTCAACGTCTACCAGGGCGTCAAGGAAGTCAGCCAGACCACGCTCGACAACGGCCGCATGCTCGGCATGAGCGAGCGGCAATTGACGCGGCATGTCTACTGGCCGTCGGCGCTGTCGTGGATGTTCTCCTCGCTGCACACCTCGGTCGGCTTTGCCGTGGTGGGCGCGGTAGTTGGCGAATATCTGGGATCGGCGGCGGGCCTCGGCTACCTGATCCAGCAGGCCGAAGGCGTGTTCGACGTCGGCGCCGTGTTCGCCGGCATGTTCGTGCTGTCGGCCTTCGTCATCCTGATCGATTTCGGCGTGACGCTGGTCGAGCGGCGGCTGTTGGTGTGGCGGCCGGCGGCGGCGGAGAGCAGGGGATAGAGAACCCCCGTCCGGCGCCGGATGTCACGCCTTGTCGTGGGCGTACTTCTCCAGAACGAGCCGGTTATACTCGTCCCTCACGGCCCTTCGTGAGACGTGCCCTTTTCGATCCTTGGCAATCTTCAGGAGATCGGGATCGGTCGGCGCCCGCGACTTCCTTCTGAATCTGGCAAAGAGTTTGCCTGCTGGCCCCGGGGAGTTTCCGAACAGTCGTTCAAACCATCCCATGGTGTCCTCCGCCCTGATGCGCACGACGTCGCTTCGCGGCCACGTTACCAACGATGGAGGAGCCCTACCAGTCAAATTGCCACTTCTTCCCGATTCAGGCGGGCGACCTGAAGCCTTTGCGGAATGAATTACGTGATGAATCTTCCGGACCGGATTGCCGAACCAGAGGATGCGTTGACCCCGAAGCAGGCAGGCGTGCGCGGCCTGGGGTGGGAAGTCCCGTCGCTGCGAGCGAAGCAACCCGTCGCGCCGCACGCGAGGATCGGATTGCTTCGTCGCTGTCGCTCCGTGCTTTTGCGACGGATTCTATATCCTCAGTTCAGCATCTTGGTATCGTCGGGCGCCTGCGGCGGAGTCTTGATCGCGATCGCCTTGATGGTGCGTCCGTCCGGCTTGGTGCCGCCATGCGGCGTGCCCTTCGGGATCACGACGAGATCGCCCGGCTTCACCCGCACTTCCTTGTCGCCGAGCCAGACCGTGCCGGTGCCGTCGAGGATGTACTGGATCTCGTTGGTGTTGGGATGCATGTGCTTGCCGACATTGCCGTCCTGGATCGAGATGGTCATGCCGTCCGCGGCAACGAACAATCTGGAGCGCATGCCGGTGCCGGATGCCATTCCGAGCGCGTCGCCTTCGAGTTCGCCGGTGTGGATGACCTGCGCGTTGATGTTCTCGGCGGCGATTGCCGGACGGAGCAGGTGGGTGACGCTGCAACCGGCGGCAAAGGCGGCGGCGAGCGACAGTGCGATGGCGGTGCGATTCATGGGTAATCCTCCCCCGGCATGATTTTTGTGGGCGAAAGCTACGCTGCGGGGCGGCACCTGACCAGTGGCCTCCGCCGTCATTCCGGGGCGCGCCCCTCGGCGCGAACCCGGAATCCATCGGGCCGTAGGCTGTGGGGTGCGATGGATTCCGGGTTCGTGCTGCGCACGCCCCAATGTGCGCTTGCACATTGCGGAATGACGGCGAGAGCCTTCTCAAGCCGTGTGCGCTGCATTAACGTGCCGCCAACCTCTGGAGGAAACCATGAAGAAAATATTGGGCGGGCTGGCCGGCGCATTGCTGACGCTGGCGCTATCGACCGGTTTTGCCGCAGCGCAAATGAAAGTCACGATCGCGATCGGTGGCGGCTCCTGCCTGTGCTATCTGCCGACCGTGCTCGCCAAGCAACTCGGCGAATATGAAAAGGCCGGCCTTGCGATCGAACTGGTCGACCTCAAGGGCGGGTCGGACGCGCTCAAGGCCGTACTCGGCGGCAGCGCCGACGTCGTCTCCGGCTATTTCGACCATTGCGTCAATCTGGCCGCCAAGAAGCAGGAATTGCAGTCCTTCGTGGTCTATGACCGCTATCCCG
>JAQSDT010000215.1 GCA_029946075.1 bacterium
GTGCCCCGGCAGCGCGCGCGCCATCGGCGGTGCATCGCGCACCGGGCTGGTCAGCATGTCGCCGAAGGAATCGCCGAGCGCGGTAATGTCCTCGCGCGTACGCGCAAAGCCGGATGAACCGCGTTTGGCGGGGCGCCGACGGAACATGCCGAGTAAATCCACCATCCCGCTTCGCTCGAACCCTTCTCAGGTGATCCCGCAGGTGAACCCGCGATACGCCCGCCGGCGAATCGCTTCGCCCGCGAATCTTGAATGAATGGATGTCCCCTGCCCAGCGAAACACCTTGGCTGGGGCCGCCTGTAGATACAGGCTCAACCGCCCCGCTTCAACCATAGCCGCCCTAAATAATCTTTAAGGCGTTGATTCTATTGTTTTTTACCGGGGATCAGCGACGGAATCGCGGCCGGCGCCGGTTTCGCGCCTGGCGTCCCGGAGCCGCAGCTTTCGCCCTGGATGAACATGCCCTGCACCTTGCCGCTGTCGGATTCGACCCGCGAGACGCCGCTGGTCATGTCGACCTTGAGCCGATCGCCGCGCAGGATGTTCTTGCACTGGGTCAGCACCACGCCGCCCTGCATGGTGATGAGGTTGGCGCGGGTATCGAAGATCGCGACCTCTCCGGTCACGACCTGATCCTTTTGCGTCACCACGACGGAGCCCTTGGCTTCCAGCCGGCGGATCGACGAGGAGCCGCCCGGCCCCGGCGAGGCCGCCTGCATCGACCCGGTCTTGGTTCCCCTGGCGGCGGGAGCCGCGGGCGCGGCCGGCGCCGACGGGCCGGAATCGTAAAACACCACCAGCGTCTTCGAGGTCATGGTGGTGTCGCCCTGCACGACCTTCACATTGCCGGCGAAGGTCGCTTCCTTTTTCTTGTCGCGCATTTCGAGCGAAGCGGCCTCGATCTGAATCGGCTGGTCGCGGTTCTGCGAAAAGCCCTGCATCGCATTCGGCACGCCGGACATGGCGCCCTGCGCAAGAACGTCGCCGGAGGCGATCAGCGCGAGCGCGAACGCCGCGGCAACACCATGTCGCGAAAAGGAATGCATCATGAAAATCATTTCGTGTTCGACTTGCCGTTGACGGAGCGCGTCTTCGGCTCGGGTTCAGGCTCGGGCGGCGTCGGCGGCTCCATCACGAGATTCATCACGACGTTACCTTCGAAGCGCACGACCTCGCCGCTGTTGATGATCCGCAGCCGGTCGGCGGTCAGCGTGCCGTTGAGCAGCTTGACGTCGACGGGCTCATCCGACGTCACCGAGCCCTTGTTGATATCGATATAGGCCTGCGAGAGTTTCGCTTCATAACCGGTGGAGGATTGCAGGAAGATATCCTTGCGCAGGTCCAGCATCTGCTGCTTGCTGTCGAAGAAGCCGGTGCGGGCGTCCATCGTCACGGTGGATTTGTCTTCCATCATGACCTTGGCGCGCAGCTGCTTGAGCTCGACATGGTCGGGGTCGGCAAGATCCTGGATCGCGGCCTTGGCCCATAATTCGTACGGTCGCTGGTCGGTCGAGAAGCCGGCCATATGCGGCGATTCCATCGTGACCTTGGTGCCTGACACAACGAGGTTGCCGATATCGACCGGCAGCTTCGGCAGCAACATGCGGAACGGATTGAAGACCGACACCGCCACGATGCCGGCCATCGCCAGCAGCACCGCCGCCGGCACCGCGACCCGCAGCAGCCGCACCATCCGGCTGTGGCGGGCCGCCCTGGCAAAGCGGACCTCCATTCCGGCCACGAGGGCTGTGTTCTGCAACGCGTTCACGATGGCTCCAAAAGGCCCTGACAGGGCGGCGCACTCACGCGCCATTCTACCCGCGATCACGGGATTATGCAGCCCGGACCCTCGCTATCAGTGTGACCGAAACGGGGCGGAAGCGGGTTAATGCCGCCGCTTCAAATGGTCTCAACGATATCCGGGTTCACGAATGCGCGAAAATGTCCTCGGCTTCCCAGCCGCCGAGGTCGAGCCGGGCCCGGGTCGGCAGGAAGTCGAAACAGGCCTGCGCCAGCGCCACGCGGCCTTCGCGCGCCAGCATCGCATTCAGCCGCTCGCGCAAGCCATGCAGATGCAGCACGTCGGAAGCGGCATAGGCGAGCTGCGCTTCGCTGAGGCTCACCGAGCCCCAGTCGCTCGATTGCTGCTGCTTCGACAGATCGACGTTGAGGATTTCGCGCACCAGGTCCTTCAGGCCGTGGCGGTCGGTATAGGTGCGGGTCAGGCGCGAGGCGATCTTGGTGCAATAGACCGGCTGCGGCATCACGCCGAAGGCGTTGTAGAGCGCGGCGAGATCGAACCGCGCGAAGTGGAAAATCTTGGTGACCTTCGGATTGGCCAGCAGCGCCTTCAAATTCGGCGAATCGGTATGCCCTTGCGGAATCTGGATCACGTCGGCGGTGCCGTCGCCGTTCGACATCTGCACCACGCAGAGCCGGTCGCGGTGCGGGTTGAGCCCCATGGTTTCGGTATCGATCGCCACTGAGTCTGTGTAGCGGGAGAGATCGGGCAGATCGCCGCGATGCAGGCGGATGGTCATGTGGCTCGGAACCTCGTCGAATCGGAAAGGCCCAACGTAACGTCGAAGCCCCGGACAAACGAGGGCCAGGGGCGCCAAATCGGCGATTTATCGGGCCGGGAGCGCGCGGCGCGGGCCGCTGAAGACGCGGAAAACAGAATATCGAAAACAACCCCATGCAAAGTAGGAATTTTGGCCGCGGCTGCAGGGATGGCTTGCACGGCGGGCGGTCGTTTCGGGCTTGAAAGGCCAGCCACCCAATAATAGTTATTAAACGTCCGAGACGCGGAGAGATCGCATGGCCATGAGCGCGGATTTGGGTGAGGCGCTTGAAAGCTTCGTGACCAGGCTCGTGGAATCCGGGCGCTATCATTCCAAGAGTGAAGTGCTGCGCGAAGGAATCCGGCTCGTCTGGGAGCGCGAAGCGAGGCTGGCCGCGCTCGATGCCTCGGTTGCGCGCGGACTGGCGGACGCCGATTCCGGCCGCGTGAAGTCGAGCGCTGACGTGTTCGATCGACTGGAAGCGAGGTTGGGGACCAAGACCGACGGCGAATGATCGTTGCGATCACCGCCGAGGCCGATCTCGAGCAGATCGCGACATACGTTGCCGAGCTAAGCCCGAGAAGTGCATTCGAGCTGAACCGGGCGTTGCGCAACACGTGCGAGTCTTTGCTCGACGCCCCGCGCGGCTACCCGCTGGTCCCTCGCCATGAGCAGTTCGGCGTTCGCAGACGTCCCTGCGGAAAGGTCACGGGCTTCATCGGCACCGGCCAGGGCACTCACAAGTTCGCGACTGGTTCGGCAGCCTCGCTGGCAGGAAAATCATTTGGCTACACCGCGAGGCCGACCGGTCCCGGCCAATACGTCATCGAATTCAAAGTCGAGTGAATAGAGTGCATTGGCGGGCTGAGGCATCACGATCCCAATGACTTTCGGCTCAGCCCGACAACCGTAAGCATCGCTGACATGTTCGGGGCCGCATTGCGCGACAGATGGCTGAATCCACAGAACAGGCATACTCTCCGGGCGCGCAGTTTCAGATTTTTCACCGCTTTGGAGCTGAGTCATGAAGAATGCATCCTTTGCGATTGCCGCCATTGCTGCCGCAGGACTTTTGCTCGCGCGACCGGCACAGTCCGACGACAAGCTCGGTACGGTAAATTTCGAAACGTCATGCAAGCCGGAAGCGCAGAAGCTCTTTAACCAGGCAATGCTGTATCAGCATTCGTTCTGGTATCGCGCCTCGCAAAAGGTTTTCGAAGATGCGCTGAAGGCCGACCCCGAATGCGGCATTGCCTATTGGGGCATCGCGCTAAGCCTGCTGTGGAATCCACACGCGGCACCGCCGGCGAAGAATCTCGCAGAAGGAGCCGCCACGATAGCGAAGGGCAGGAGTGTCGGTGCCCGGACGACGCGGGAGCGTGACTATATCGAGGCGCTCGCCGCGATGTACGTCGACTATGAGAAGGTCGATCACCGCACCCGGCTTCTGGCTTACGCCAAGGCGATGGAACAACTGGCGCAGCGCTATCCTGGCGACGACGAGGCGCAAATCCATTATGCCCTCGCGCTCAACACTTCGGCATCGCCTGCCGACAAGACTTACGCCAGCCAGCTCAAGGGGGCGGCGCTCCTCGAGCCGATTGCAGAACGGCAGCCGCAGCATCCCGGCGTGTCGCATTACCTGATCCATCTCTACGACTATCCGCCGATCGCCGAGAAAGGCCTCAACGCCGCGCGGCGCTATGCCAAGATCGCGCCGGCCGCGGCACACGCCCAACACATGCCGTCCCACATTTTCACGCGCGTCGGCTACTGGACTGAGTCGATTGCATCGAATGCCGAAGCCGCGCGTGTCGCCAAGGATGCCGGCGATCTGGCGGACCAGCTGCACGCCATGGACTACCAGGTCTATGCTTATCTGCAGCTCGGGCAGGACGCCAAAGCCAAGGCTCTCATCGACGAAATGGATGCCGTCACGGGCTTAACAGAAACCTACATGCCCGGGCCGTATGCAATGGCCATCTCACCGGCACGCTTCGTGGTGGAGCGCGGCGACTGGAAGGCCGCCGCGGCGCTTCGGATTCGTCCAAGTCCGCTGCCCCAGGTCCAGGCGATTTCCTACACGGCGCGCGCGCTCGGAGCTGCCCGTTCGGGTAATCCGCAGGCCGCGAGGGACGACATCGCCAAGCTCGTCGAGTTTCGCGACAAGCTGAGGGATGCGAAGGATGCCTATTGGTCAGAACAGGTTGACATCGAGCGGCAGGTCGCGACCGCCTGGACCCTCTCTGCCGAAGGCAAACCGAATGAAGCGCTGGCTGCGATGAAAGCGGCCGCCGATGCCGAGGACCAAACCGAAAAGCATCCGGTGACCCCGGGCGTGCCGAAGCCTGCGCGCGAACTCTACGGCGCAATGCTGCTTGAGCAGGGCATGGCAAATGAAGCACTCGCGGCGTTCGAAGCGACGTTGAAGAAGGAACCCAATCGGCTTGGTGCCTACGCAGGTGCGGCGATGGCCGCCGAGAAGGCCGGCGACCTGACCAAGGCGCGAGAGTACCATGGCAAGGTAGTTGCGATCGCCGATAATGCCGACAAGGCCCGCACGGAAGTCGCCGACGCGCGCGCGTTTTTGCAAAAGCGCTGAGGCACAGGACGAAACTCGGGGACCACGGGCATGAAAGCATTGTTTGCGCCGCTCATACTGAGTGTCCTTGCGATGCCGGCCGGAGCCGCGCAGCCGCTTCAGGTCGTCGGATACTCCGGTCATCTTGGCGAATGGGAGTTGACCGCGACGGTTACTGAAACGGCTGGCGGCCCGGCGCCGGAATACGCCGGGCCGCTCACGATGAAGCATGTTGGCATCTGCACCCAGGATGGCCCGGAGGAGAAAACAGGTGCATTGCGGCTGCGGATATCCGCCGCATCGTCCCGATTGAACGCAACATTGTCGGTTGCCGGGGTCGAGTGCACCTACAGCGGAC
>JAQSDT010000216.1 GCA_029946075.1 bacterium
GCAAGGTTGGGCGTTTCGACGAGGTCGCCCTGCAGGAATGGCGCGGTGACCGGATCTTTCGCGAGCGGTTCTTCTACGATCCGTCGAAGCCGACGGCCTGATGACACCTGCTGACAGTTCGGTCGGTACCGAAGCAATCGGCGCTTTGTTCTGCTAGATTTCCCGTCATGGCCGGGCTTGACCCGGCCATCCACGTCTTTGACTTTGGTACCGAGAGCGTGGATGCCCGGGACAAGCCCGGGCATGACGCCGTAGCGAACAAAGAAACAAAAATAACTTGCACGCTTCCAGCCAGCCTCCGATCGACGAAACCTCGCTCCGCTACGACGGCTGGCGCATCGTCGTCGTCTGCTTTCTGCTGGCGACGTTCGGCTGGGGGCTCGGCTTCTACGGCCAGAGCGTCTATGTCGCCGAACTGCATCGGCTGCACGGCTGGCCGACGTCGCTGATTTCGTCCGGCACGACGTTCTTCTATCTGTCCGGCGCGGCGCTGGTCGCCTTCATCAGCGAAGCCATCAAGAGGTTCGGCCCGCGCAACTGCATGATCGCCGGCATCGTCACCATGGCGCTCGCTGCGGTGTCGATGGGGCAGGTGCGCGAGCCCTGGCAACTTTATCTCGCCAATGCCTTCCTCGCCTTTGGCTGGGCCGGCACCAGCCTCGGCATGATCACCAACACGCTCGGCCTTTGGTTCGACAAAAAGCGCGGCATGGCGATCAGCCTCGCGCTGAACGGCGCCAGTTTCGGCGGCATTGCCGGCGTGCCGCTGATGATCACCGCCATCGGCTATTTCGGTTTTCCCCGCGCGATGCTTGTTTCGGCGATCGTGATGGTCGTGCTGATGGTGCCGGTCATCCTGCTGTTCGTCGGGCGACCGCCGCTGCACACCATGGCCGGCGGGGCTGCCGCCCCCGATGCGCCGTCGCCGACGCAAATCCGGGCGCGGGCATTTCGCGACATCGGATTCCTGTCGGTATCGTCGGCGTTCGCGGTGGTGCTGTTCGCACAGGTCGGCTTCATCGTGCACCTGATCTCGTTTCTGGATTCGGTGATCGGGCGCGAGCGTGCGGCAATTGCCGTGGCGCTGCTGACGGCGATGGCGGTGGTCGGCCGCGTATTGTTCTCGTTCGTGATCGACCGGATGAACCAGCGGCTGGCCTCCTCGCTCTCCTTCATCAGCCAGGCGGTTGCGCTGGCGATCATCATCAATGTGCACAACGACTACGCGCTGATCGCAGCCTGCGCGCTGTTCGGCTTCTCCGTGGGCAACCTGATCACGCTGCCGGCGCTGATTGTGCAACGCGAGTTCGATCCGCGTTCGTTCGGCGTGCTGGTCAGCCTGATCACGGCGATCAATCAGATCACCTACGCATTCGGCCCCGGCGTCATCGGCGCATTGCGCGATCTCTGGGGCAGCTATTCGCTGCCGTTCTACGTCTGCATCGCGCTGGAACTGGTCGCCGCCGTGCTGATCATGATCCGCGGGCGTCAACCGTCATTGCGAGCGTAGCGAAGCAATCCATTTCTCCGGTGCGGAAGCATGGATTGCTTCGTCGCTTTGCTCCTCGCAATGACGGCAAAGTTATGCCTGCCGCGCCCGCAGCAACTCCTCCAGGTCGAGCCGCTTCGTGAACATCGCGAGCGATCCGTCTGATGCCAGCGGCCATTCTTCCTTCGGGCGGTCGCGATAGAGTTCGACACCGTTCTCATCGGGATCGCGCAAATAGAGCGCCTCGCTGACGCCGTGGTCACTGGCGCCGTCGAGCTGGATCCCGGCCTCGATCACGCGGTAGAGCGCATCGGCCAGCGCCGGGCGGGAGGGATAAAGGATCGCGGTGTGAAACAACCCGGTGGTGCCCGGCGGCGGCGGGTGGCCGCCCTTGCTCTCCCAGGTGTTGAGGCCGATGTGGTGATGATAGCCGCCGGCCGAGATGAATGCCGCACTGGTGCCCATGCGCTGCATCACCTCGAAGCCGAGTACGCCGCAATAGAACCCCAGCGCGCGGTCGAGATCGGCGACCTTGAGATGGACGTGTCCGATCCGCGTGCCTGCGATGACGGGTCGGTTCTGGGGCATGGTGTCTCCGTATCTTTCCTAACCTCGCCCCGCTTGCGGGGAGAGGTCGGACTCTACGCGAAGCGTGGAGTCCGGGTGAGGGGGTAAAGGTCTATCGTGAGGTCACAACTCGCGGAGGGAGCCCCTCACCCTGACCCTCTCTCCGTAAGAACGGGGAGAGGGAAAAGAACCTCACGCAAGGTCCGACACTTCCCCATCCGGCAGTCCGAACTCGAACGTATTCAGCGTCATCGACACCATCGTGTAATAGCCGCACAGCCCGATCACCTCGACGACGCCGCGTTCGGTGAGCACCTTCACGGCTTCGTCATAGAGCGGCTGCGCGACGCCCTTGCCCTCGTGCAGCGACTTGGCGAGGTCGTAGATCACCCGGCCCTTGGGATCGTCGAAAGTGGGCATGCGGCGATCGCGAATGTCCTCGATGATCTTCGGATCCATGCCGCCTTTCAGCGCGAGGCGCTTGTGCGCGTACCATTCGTAATGCGAGGTCCAGTGCCGCGCGGTGACGAGGATCGCGATTTCGGACAATTTGGCCGGAAACACCGTGTTGAAACGAAGCTGCTCGCCGAGCCGCGTGGCGTGCCGCGCCATGTCGGGGCTGTTGAGCCAGGCCATCATCGGCGCGGGCGGGGCGCCGCGCTTGCCTGCAATCGACTCGTCGTAGGTTTCTTTTTGCGCAGCGTTCATTTCGCCAGGCGAAAGCAGCTTCAGCCGCATGTCCGTTTCCTCTTGTTTTTCAATCGTTACGCGCTTTGCGATACACCCGATCGGGCGGTGTGACCACCGCGCCGTCCGCATGGGCTGATGCCAGACATATGTTGAATTCCACCATGCGATGGCTAAGGTCTTCCCAACATTCCCACATGGAAACGCCTGACATGTCCGATCTGGAAAATTTCCGCCGTGAAACCCGCGCCTGGCTGGAGGCGAATTGCCCGCCGGAGATGCGCCGTCCGATGACCTCGGAGAACGACACCTATTGGGGTGGCCGCAACGCGAAATTCTCGTCCGAGCCGCAGCGCCTGTGGTTCGAGCGGATGCGCGACAAGGGCTGGACCGTGCCGGACTGGCCGAAAGAATACGGCGGCGGCGGCCTCGATCGCGCCGAGCACAAGGTGCTGCGCGAAGAAATGGCGGCGATGGGCGCACGCGCGCCGCTGTCGAGCTTCGGTATCTGGATGCTCGGGCCGGCGCTGCTGAAGTACGGTAACGACGCGCAGAAGAAGGAGCATCTGCCCAAAATCGCCGCGGGTCTGATCCGCTGGTGCCAGGGCTATTCCGAGCCGAATGCCGGATCGGACCTCGCTTCGCTGCAGACCCGCGCCGAGAGCGACGGCGACGACTACATCATCAACGGCCAGAAGATCTGGACGTCGTATGCGAACTATGCCGACTGGATCTTCTGCCTGGTGCGCACCGACGCCACCGCCAAGAAGCACGACGGCATCAGCTTCATCCTGTTCGACATGGCCTCCAGGGGCGTGACGACCAAGCCGATCCTGCTGATCTCGGGCTATTCGCCGTTCTGCGAAACCTTCTTCGACAATGTGCGGGTGCCGAAATCGCATGTTGTCGGCACCGTCAACCGCGGTTGGGATGTCGCAAAGTATCTGCTGCAACACGAGCGCGCGATGATCTCGGGCATGGGCGAGCGCGGCGTCGGCCGTCCGCTCGGCCAGGTCGCTGCCGATTCCGTCGGTTCGGATGCGCAGGGACGGCTGGAAGACGCGATGCTGCGCAGCCAGATATCGACCTTCGAAATCGACGAGGCTGCGCTATCCGCCGCTGCCGAGCGTGCGGTGGATCTCGCCAAGGCCGGCCAGTCGCATCCGGCATTTTCCTCGGCGATGAAATATTACGGCACCGAGCTCAACAAGCGCCGCCACGAAATCCTGATGTCGGCCGGCGGCGCCGACGCGCTGGAGTGGGAAAGCGAACGCTCGCGCGGCGGCGCCCGCCCGCGCGCCTGGCTGCGCACCAAGGCCAATTCGATCGAAGGCGGCACGACGGAGGTGATGCTCGGCATTGTCGCCAAGCGCATCCTCGATCTGCCGGGAGCGTGAGCCCGACTCTTTCCACACGTCGTCCCGGCGAACGCCGGGACCGATAACCACCGCTGCCGGGTATTGATCGTGACGTTAGCTCCAACCTTCAATCGATAAGCCGCGGCGTATGGGTCCCGGCCTTCGCCGGGACGACGCAGTTCTCTTCTGAAACGGAATCCTCCCCCAATGGCACTCGTCCTCACCGAAGAACAATCCATGCTGCGCGACAGCGCGCGCGGCCTTATCAGCGACAAGGCGCCGGTGTCGCATCTGCGGCAGCTGCGCGACAGCAAGGACGCGACAGGCTTCTCCCGCGACCTCTGGAAATCATTTGCCGAGATGGGTTTTGCCGGCCTGCTGGTCCCGGAAAATCTCGGCGGCAGCGGCCTTGGCTGTGTCGAAGCCGGCGTTGTCATGGAGGAAATCGGCCGCACCCTGATGCCGTCGCCGTTCCTGTCGACTGCAGTGCTTGCAGCCTCCGCGATCGGTCGCGGCGGCAGCGAGGCGCAGAAGGCGGCTCACCTGCCGAAGATTTCCGACGGCTCGCTGCTGGCGGCGCTCGCCGTCGATGAAGGCACCAAGCATCGCCCGCTGCAGACGCAGCTGAAGGCGGTCCGCGCCGGCAACGGTTTCCGGCTCAGCGGCGCCAAGGCGTTCGTGGTCGATGGCCACACCGCCGACCTCCTGATCGTCGCGGCCCGCACCGGTGGTGCGGCCGGCGAGCGTAACGGGCTGACGCTGTTCCTGGTCGATCCCAAGGCGAAGGGCCTTGCGGTCGAGCGTACGGTGATGGTCGACGCGCATAACGCGGCGCGGATCGAGTTCGACAATGTCGAGGTCAATGCCGACAGCGTACTCGGCGAGGTCGACCAGGGCGGGGCACTGCTCGAAGGCATCCTCAACATCGGCCGCGGCGCGGTGGCGTCCGAGATGGTCGGCCTCAGCGAAGAGGTGTTCGGCCGCACCGTGACGTATCTGAAGGAGCGCAAGCAGTTCGGCAAGCTGATCGGCGAATTCCAGGCGCTGCAGCACCGCGCCGCGCAGCTCTATGTGGATATCGAGATCACCCGCGCGGCGGTGCTGAAAGCGTTGCAGACGCTGGATGCCGATTTCGACCACGCCGGCGCCGCCGTGGCGGTTGCGAAAGCCCGCGCCGGCACGACGGCGACGCTCGCCGTGCAGGAGGGCGTGCAGATGCATGGCGGCATGGGCATGACCGACCAGTTCGACATCGGCTTCTTCATGAAGCGCGCGCGGGTCTGTCAGGAATTGTTCGGCGACAGCAACTATCACGCCGATCAGTTGGCGCGGATGAAGAGTTATTGAGTCTAAGCCGTCATTCCGGGGCGATGCGCAGCATCGAACCCGGA
>JAQSDT010000217.1 GCA_029946075.1 bacterium
CATTACCGGCCGTGGATCGAGGATCTGCGCAAGGACAAGCCGTATCAACTCGAAGATCGCGTCGAGCAGCTGTTCCAGGAAAAATCCCAGAGCGGTTATGCCGCGTGGAACCGGCTGTTCGATCAGACCATCTCCGGCCTGCGCTTCAAGGTGTCCGGCAAGGAACTGGCGATCGAGCCGACGCTCAATCTTTTGCAGGACCGCGCGCCCGAAAAGCGCAAGGCCGCGGGGCAGGCACTGGCGAAAACCTTCAAGGACAATGAGCGGACCTTTGCGCTCATCACCAACACGCTCGCGAAAGACAAGGATATCTCCGATCGCTGGCGCGGCTTCCAGGACGTCGCGGATTCTCGCCATCTCAACAACCGCGTCGAGCGTGAGGTCGTCGACGCGCTGGTCGCCTCGGTCCGCGCGGCCTATCCGCGGCTGTCGCACCGCTATTACAGCCTGAAGGCGCGCTGGTTCAAAAAGAAGAAGCTGGTGCATTGGGACCGCAACGCGCCGCTGCCGTTCGCGGCGACCGGCACCATCGCCTGGCCGGAAGCGCAGCAGATGGTGCTGACGGCCTATCGCGGCTTCTCGACCGAGATGGCTGACATCGCCGAGCGGTTCTTCACCGATCGCTGGATCGACGCGCCGGTGCGGCCGGGCAAGGCGCCGGGCGCCTTCTCGCATCCGACCACGCCGTCCGCGCATCCCTATGTGCTGATGAATTATCAGGGCAAGCCGCGCGACGTGATGACGCTCGCGCATGAGCTCGGCCATGGCGTGCACCAGGTGCTGGCGGCCAAAAATGGGGCGCTGATGGCGCCGACGCCGCTGACGCTGGCGGAGACCGCGAGCGTGTTCGGCGAGATGCTGACCTTCAAGCGGCTGCTGTCGCAGACCAAAAACGCCAAACAGCGCCAGGCGCTGCTCGCCGGCAAGGTCGAGGACATGATCAACACCGTGGTTCGGCAGATTGCATTCTATTCGTTCGAGCGCGCCGTTCACACCGAGCGCAAGAACGGCGAGTTGACCGCCGAACGCATCGGCGAGATCTGGCTCAGCGTGCAGAGCGAGAGTCTCGGGCCCGCCATCGACATCCGTCCGGGCTACGAGAATTTCTGGATGTACATCCCGCACTTCATCCATTCGCCGTTCTACGTCTACGCCTATGCGTTCGGCGATTGCCTGGTGAATTCGCTCTATGCGGTTTACGAGAACGCCTCCGACGGCTTCGCCGATCGCTATCTCGCGATGCTCGCGGCCGGCGGCACCAAGCATTATTCCGAACTGCTGAAGCCGTTCGGGCTTGATGCCAAGGATCCCAAATTCTGGGACGGCGGGCTGTCCGTGATCGCGGGGATGATCGACGAGCTCGAAGCGATGAGCTGACAACGCTCGTCAAAACGAACTTGTGATCGGCGCGGCCACAATTTCGGCCGCCGCCACCTCCCACGATGGCGGCGACGACATCAATGGAGCGCCAGATGCCCGATACGCCGACGCGGCGTGCCGTTCTTGGAGCGGGAGTTTTTGCGGCCGGATCGCTGCTGGCGATCGACGGCAGCGTTGCGCAGGTCCCGCTGGCTGCCACGCCCGCATGCCACGACGGCGACGCGCCGACACTGACGCAGACCGAAGGGCCGTACTTCAAGCCGTCGTCGCCCGAGCGGATCGAACTGTTCGAAGCGGGCATGGCCGGGCAGCCGATCGAACTGGTCGGCTTCGTACTCTCCCGTGACTGCAAGCCGGTGTCCGGAGCGCTGCTGGATTTCTGGCAGGCGGACGACAGGGGCCGGTACGACAATTCCGGTTTCCGCCTGCGCGGCCATCAGTTCACCGACGCAGAAGGGCGCTACCGGTTGCGCAGCATCGTGCCCGGTCTCTATCCCGGCCGCACGCGGCATATCCATGTGAAGGTGCAGCCGCGCGATGGCCGCGTGCTGACCACCCAGCTGTATTTTCCCGGCGAGCAACAGAACCGCTCCGACGGCCTGTTTCGCAAGGAACTGCTGGTGCGCACGGCCAAGAATGCCGGATGGCTCGCCGGGCGGTTCGACTTCGTGGTCTAGCTGCTGCTGACATTCCGTCCGAGGGTGCCGGGTCCTGCGGCCGGTTCGTTGACGTCGGCAAAGGCCAGCATTGCGCCGAGACGGCTGGTGGCGGGCTGGTCGAAGCCCACGGCGCCTTCGAAAGAAGGCGGATTGCGGAAGGTGCCGAACAGCATGTCCCAGATCGGCAGGTCGCCGTAATTATAGGCGTGCACATCGCGCTGGTGATGGATGCAGTGGGCTTCCGGCCGCTGGATGACGTAGCCGAGCCATTGCGGGGTGCGGATATTCATATGCTGGAAGTAGCCGTAGAAGGCGGCGATATAGCCGGTCAGCGCGGCGGCGACGGGGTCGAGGCCGAGCACGAGCGTGGTCACGACCGTCGCGATCAGCAGGAAGGCCACCGTATCGAACGGGTGAAACAGCGCCGCGCCCGACATGTCGACGCGCTGCGGGCTGTGGTGGATCTGGTGGAACAGTCGCCAAATGATCGTAAAGCTGTGCTCGCTGCGGTGCCAGGCGTAGTTCACCAGTGAAACCACGGCATAGCCGAGCGCGGCGCCACCGATCACGCCAAGGCCCTCGAGATTGATCAGCCGGTGTGCCGCCAGCCAGTGCTCCGGAATCACCAGCGGCGTCAGCGTCGCGAGCAGGCCCTGCACCGTCAGGAAGCCGAAGCCCTTCAGCCGCCACCAGGAAATCGGCGGAAAGGCGCGCGCGGGAAACACCGACTCGATCCCGAGCATGACGAGGTAGGTAACCGGCACCAACAGGCCGAAAATATCGATGGCCGTCATGTAAGCTCTCCTGCCTTACACCGTAAGTCCCATTTCCTTTATACAGCCTTCCAGTGTAAGGTTGCAAGAGCGTCGAGGGGCCCGGATTGATCACGAGAACGAAACCGAAGTCGAAGAAGCCAGCGGCCAGGCGTGCCGGAGTTTCCGGGCAGGGGAGGTCGGGCGGGGCGCTGTCGCGGGAGCGGATCGCGGCGGCGGCGATGGATCTGGTCGATCGAGAAGGGCTTGCGGCGCTGAGCACGCGCCGGCTCGGCGAGGAACTCGGCTGCGAGGCCATGAGCATCTATCACCACTTCCCGAACAAGGCGCATCTGATGGACGCGCTCGTCGACCGGATGCTGGCCGAAGCGCGCGTGGCCACTTCCGGCGACGGCGACTGGCCGCAGCAACTGCGCATGGCCGCGCACGGCTTTCGCGCCATGGCATTAAAGCACCCGAAATTTTTCCCGTTCTTTGCGGTGCATCGCCTCAACACGCGGTCCGGCGTTGCCTTCGTCGACGGCATCATCGGTATCCTGCGCGGGGCGGGATTTTCCGACGGCGATGCCGCGCGGTATTTTCGCGAAATCGGCTATTACCTGACCGGGGCGGCGCTGGACGAGACCGCCGGTTATGCCAACGGGCCGTCGGCGGCCGTGCCGGTGTCCAACGAGATCATCGTGGCGGAATACAAAAATTTGGCGGCCGCCGCGCCGTACTTTCAACCCGCCCATTTCAAGGCGACCTTCGAAACCGGGCTTGAGATGCTGCTGGAAGGGATCCGGCGGGCGCGCGGGACGTAAAACATTTGTTCAACGGTGGCGTCCGTTCTGTTATACAGTCTGTACAACGGAGGTGATCCCATGACCAAGACCCCGCGCGGCATGAACGAAGCCTCTCGCGAGTACAGGCTTGAGGACAATGCCCTTCAAATCCGGAAGATCGGCAATTCGGTCGGCGTAATCCTGCCGAAGGAGCTGCTTGCCCGGCTCAATCTCAAGGAGGGCGACAAATTCTATCCGGTCGAGCAGCCGGATGGCAGTTTACGGCTCTCGCCGTTCAATCCCAAGCATGCGCGGTCGATGGAAATCGCCCGCAAGGTCATGCACGAATATCGCGACACCTTTGCCGCGCTTGCAAAATGAGTGAGCCGATCTGGCTCGACGTCGATGAAGTCGTCGACATGCATGCCGAGCAACTGGCGATATTCGGCGGACCTGAAGGCATCCGGGATCACGGCCTTCTGGAGTCGGCGGTTTTGCGGCCGGTCAACCAATGGAATTACGGGCAGAAGGACATGGCTGCGCTCGCCGCGGCCTATGCGTTCGGCCTTGCCCGTAACCCTGCCTTGGTGGACGGCAACAAGCGTATCGCGTTCCATGCCATGATGGTGTTTTTGCGCGGCAACGACATACCCTTTGCGCCCGACCCCGCACATGCCACCGTCATCATCCTCTCCCTGGCCGCCGGCGAGGTCAGCGAGGAAAGCCTGACCCGCTGGATCCGGGATAATTGGCCTTCCGAATGACCCGATAGGCAAGGGGCCGTTGCCCTGCCAAACGCTTTGCGGTAATTGCACGCCAGAAGCTGGCATTTGACTGGGGATACCGATGGCAGACCATAGCGAAGTGGCCTACACGACCGCGGACGGCAACGACTATCCGGCCCATGAGCAGACCTATGAAGGGTTCATCGTGCTGGTAAAATACGGCACCGCTGCCGTCGTCGCGATTGTCGCCTTGATGGGCTTCTTCCTGACCTGACGCATCGCTGCCTGCGCTGCCGAGGCAGGCGGCGCCCCGAAAATTTGCACACATTCCGGTTGCGAAACCGGTATCCAACCTAGCGGAAAAAACGCTAGCTTGCTTACGCGCGCGCTCCCCGCGCCGCCGGAGGCCCCATGAAGATTGCCGTTGCCAAGGAAATCGATCCGTCCGAACCGCGGGTTGCCGTTTCGCCCGACACCGTGAAGAAGTTCAAGGCGCTCGGCGTCGACGTCGCGATCGAGCCGGGTGCGGGCATCAAATCGGGCATGCCGGATTCGGATTTCACCGCGGTCGGCGCCACCGTCAGCGCCGATGCCCTGAAGGACGCCGACATCGTCATCAAGGTAAAGCGGCCCGAGGCCAGCGAGCTTGCGAGCTACAAGCGCGGCGCGCTGGTGATCGCGATCATGGATCCCTATGGCAACGAGGCGGCGCTGAAGACCATCGCCGATGCCGGCGTCTCGGCCTTCGCGATGGAACTGATGCCGCGCATCACCCGCGCGCAGGTCATGGACGTGCTGTCCAGCCAGGCCAACCTCGCCGGCTACCGCGCGGTGATCGAGGCCGCCGAATCCTTCGGCCGCGCCTTCCCGATGATGATGACCGCCGCCGGCACCGTTCCCGCCGCAAAGGTGTTCGTGATGGGCGTCGGCGTTGCCGGCCTGCAGGCGATCGCGACCGCGCGGCGTCTCGGCGCCGTCGTCACCGCGACCGACGTGCGCCCGGCGACCAAGGAACAGGTTGAATCGCTCGGCGCCAAATTCCTCGCGGTCGAGGACGAGGAATTCAAGAACGCCCAGACCGCCGGCGGCTACGCCAAGGAAATGTCGAAAGAGTATCAGGCCAAGCAGGCCGCGCTCAC
>JAQSDT010000218.1 GCA_029946075.1 bacterium
AGCGGACCATCTTCATCAACCGGCAGGCCCGGCATCAGACCGGCGCGGCCAGCCGGGAAATCGCCGGCCGCCTGCTCGGCGGCGACGCGGTGGTGCTGTTCGCCGAGGGCACCTCGAGCGACGGCATCCGCGTGCTGCCGTTCCGCTCATCGCTGGTCGGCGCGGTGCATCACGCACTCGGCAACTCGACGCGGCATAGCCATGTCACCGTGCAGCCGATGTCGCTGGCCTATCTCAGCCTCAGCGGCGTGCCGTTGGGCCGTAGCCTGCGCCAGCGGGTGGCGTGGTACGGCGACGCCGGACTGGTCCCGCATCTGCTTGCCGTGTTGGCATCCGGCGCCGTCGACGTCACCGTGAGCTGGGGTGCTGCGATCGCCTACGACGTCAGCGCCGATCGCAAGGCGATCACGCGTGACGCCGAACAATCGGTACGGCGCATGACCGCGGCGGCGCTTCGCGGCGCAGCAGCGGCGCATCTTGCGGACCCGGCGCCCGCAGGTCACAATGCGATCCCGCCCCGCGCCCCACTCTACAGGATCGATCCATGCAAATTCGCAATCTCGGCAGCTCCGGCCTGCGCGTTTCCGCTGTCGGCCTCGGCTGCAACAATTTCGGCCAGCGCACGGACCTCGAAACCTCGCGCAAGGTGATCCACAAGGCGATCGACCTCGGCATCACGCTGTTCGATACCGCCGACATCTATGCCGGCATGGGCGGATCGGAGACCGTGCTCGGCACCGTGCTCGGCGATCGCCGCAAGGACATCGTGCTGGCGACGAAGTATTCCAAGCCGATGAGCCATGACGGCACCAAGCAGGGCGCCTCGCGCCGCTACATCATGTCCGCGGTGGAAGCCAGCCTGACGCGGCTGAAGACCGATTACATCGACCTCTACCAGCAGCACGATTACGATCCGTTGACGCCGATGGAGGAGACGCTGCGCGCGCTCGACGACCTCGTGCGCCAGGGCAAGGTCCGCTACATCGGCAATTCCAACTTCCCGGCCTGGCGCATCGCCGAAGCCGAGATGATGGCGCGGCAGATGGGCGTGAACAAATTCGTCTCCTGCCAGGACGAATACAGCCTCGTGGTGCGCGGCATCGAAAAGGATCTGCTGCCGGCGGCGCAGGAATACAGGCTCGGCCTGCTGCCGTTCTTCCCGCTGGCGAGCGGATTGCTCACCGGCAAATACCGGCGCGGCGCCGCCGCGCCCGACGACACGCGCTTTGCCAAGGCGCCCGCGCTCAGGGATCGCTACGTCACCCCGCGCAACGAGGACATCGTCGAAAAGCTGCAGACGTTCTCGCAGGCCCGCGACCACTCCATGCTCGACCTCGCCTTCTCCTGGCTCGCCGCCCGCCCGCAGGTCTCCAGCGTCATTGCCGGCGCGACGCGGGTCGAACAGGTCGAGCAGAACGTGAAGGCGATCGACTGGACGCTGACAAAGGAAGAGCTGGCGGAGATCGATCAGATTACGAAGTAGCTTGTCGTCCCGGCGCACGCCGGGATCCATAGCCACCGGCATTTGTTGTTACGGTTGGTGTCCGCCACCTCGCCTTGAGCCGATAGCACAACGCGGTTTGGGTCCCCCGATGCGCAATTGCGCATCTGAGCTCTTGCTGCGCTTGGCCGGGACGACGGTGGGCTCACCCCACCAATCCCTTCATCGGTTTCACGGCACCACTATCCGGAAACACGCTTTCCGCCAGCACGCGTTCCGCCAGGCCGAACTGATCCTGCAGCACGCCCTTCATCACCGCGCGCAGATCCGCGGTCGGGGCGAGATCGCGGCCTTGATAAAGACTGGCGGGCTTGAGGCCCGGCCAATCCGAGATCACGCGGCCGCCTTTCACCGCGCCGCCGGCGAGCAGCGCGACGGTGCCGGTGCCGTGGTCGGTGCCTTGGGTACCGTTGATGCGCGCGGTGCGGCCGAATTCGGTGGCGACCACGATCACCGTGTCGCGCCAGCGCGGACCAAAACCGCTTTCGAATTCCGCCAGCGCGCCATCGAGGCCGCCGAGCAATTGCGCCAGACGCCCGACCGGGCCGCCTTCGTTGGCATGGGTATCCCAGCCGTCGAAGGCGAGCGCGCCGATGCGCGGGCCGTCATCGGCGGCCATCAGCTTGGCAGCGCCGCGCGCGACGAGGCGCATCGCGGCCACGCCATTGGTACCGGGTTTCGGCTTCATATCGTCGCCTTGGGCTGCCTTGTCGAGCGCAAGGCCCTGCTTCAGCGCCGACGCCAGTGCGGGATCGCGGTGCTGATAGAGATCGATCAATCGCATCGCGGTGTCTTCGGCGGCTTGCGGCAGCGCGACCGGCGCCCAGCCGACAGTCGGCGCGGCGCCGCGCAATACCAAGGGCGTGGTCGGCCCGACCGCGAGCGCACTGGTCACGCGATCGCCCTTCGGCAGGCCTTCCAGCGCGCGGTTGAGCCAGCCGGATTGCACCCGGCCGGGACCGGGGAATCCGCTTTCGAGCACGTCCTGCCCGTCGAAATGCGAACGGTCGCGATAGGAGGTGGCCACCGCGTGCACCACCGCGGCCTTCTTGTCGCGGTACATCCGCGCAAACTCGGGCATCGCCGGATGCAATGCGAAGAACGAGTCGAGCCCGATCGCCGCGTTGGGGCCGCTCGACGACAACGCGATCGCGCCGTGCAGGCCGGCATAGTCAGGATCGCCTGTTGGAGCGACGGTGGCGAGGCCATCGAGCGCGCCGCGCAGGATGACGACGACCAGCCGTGGATCGCGGCCGTCGGCCGCGCGCGCGAATTTCGGCAGGTACGCCCATGCGGCAAAGGATGCGCCGCCAAGCAGTATGGCCCGACGCGACGTCACCGGGGATGCGAGGCTCTCGCAGCACGCATGTGTGGTTTCCATGGGTATCATCTCCTCTGGAATTCCGGCGACATCAGCAGCAGCGCCAGCGCCTGCTGCCGCGATTCCGCGCGTTCGACGGTGCGCCGCGTCTCCGGCGAGGCGGCATCGGCGGCAACGAGTTCGAGCAGATCGCGGGGATCGACGCCGTCGGCAAGACGCGAGGCGATCTGCGCGGAGATATCCAGCCGCAGTTTCATCCCCTCCGGCGCGGCCCATGCCGCGACGCTGTCTGGAAAACCGTTCGGCCCCGCCGGGGACCACAGCGGCTGACCGAGCGTATTGAGGCCGCCGAGATAGCGGGCGGGATCGCTCGGGATTTGCGCGAGCAAGCGCCCGGTGGCGACGAGGAATTCATAGGGAGAGCGGATCTTGGTGAGAGGCGCCTTCCAGGCATCGTCGGAATCGAGCAAGGCCAGCGCCAGCGCCTTGAGGTCGCCGTCGGTCCTGGTGAAGACATCCGCGAGCCGCGCCACCAAAGCTTGTGGCGGGTCGTCGGCCACGAAGTGCCGCGCGAATTTGCCAGCGACGAATTTCGCCGTCGACGGATGCCGCGCGATATCCGCCAGCACCGCCTCGCCCTGCCTCACATCGGCCGCGTCATAGACCTTGCCCATCACGCGCTGCGCGCCAGGCTGATGCGCATTGGCGTTGAACACAAAGGTACCGGGCGGGCCGAGCCCGCCTTGCCGCCCCGCATAGGTCCATCCGGTGATAATGTTCGCGAGCGCGGTGACGTCTTCCTGCGAATAGCCGCCGCCGACACCGAGCGTATGCAGTTCCAGAATTTCGCGGGCGAGATTTTCGTTGAGGCCGCGGTTGCGGTTCTTGCCGGCGCGCGAGTCCGGCCCGAGCGATTGCTGGTTGTCGAGGAAAAACAGCATCGCCGGATGTTGCTCGACTGCCTTCAGCATGTCGGCGAAGCGGCCGAGCACATGGGGCCTTATCGCCTCGCGCTCGAACGAGCCCGCCCACATCCGCGCCACGCCGCCCTTGCCGGCGGAGATGCAGAAATGATTGGACCAGAACACCACCAGCCGTTCGACGAAGCCGCAGTCAGCGATGATCCCGCGCTGCAGCCGCGCCAGCGCCTCGGCGCGAAAGGTCTTCTGGATGATGTTGAGCGGCTGCGGCGGCGGCTTCGGTGCGGCCGGCGGCATCGTCTCCGCCGGCGTCATGGCCGCGGCGGGATTCTCCGGCGGCTTCTCCTTCGGCGCCATGTCCTTAGGTGCCATGTCCTTAGGTGCCATGTCGTTGGCGATGGCGTTGAGCGACAGGTTGCGGCGCTGTCCTTTCAGCTCCTGCGCCGACGGCGCTTCGGTGCTCGCGGGTGCGGCCGATTTCGCCGCGGCATCGCGCGCCTGCTGGATCTCGAACTGATAGTCGAACACCGCCTTGCCGAGCGCCGGCGTTGATTGAAGCCCGGGCACTTCGAGCAGCGCGCCGCTGGGACGGGCGAGTTCAGCCTTGACGAATCCCCTCGGATCGGACGCCGCGTTGAGGAAGTCGCCGGACGCGCCGCCGCGGGCGCCGAAGCCGAAGCGATGGAGCGCAACGAGGGCTGCTTGCGAATCGCGGGCCATCGGATTTCCCTTGAATCGTTCCCGGGCGTATATTGATGCGGACTATAACCCGCTTCGGGATGAACCCGGGATTAATTCCGCTTCAGGATTTCTCGTAGATGAACAACCGGAATGAGCCGCAGCCTTCGCGCCGCCTGGCCTGCGCCAGTTGCGGCACCGAGTTCGGCTGCAGCCTGTCGGGCCCGTGCTGGTGCTCCGACGAGGCGTTCCGCCTGCCGATGCCGACCGACGGCGGCGATTGCCTTTGCCCGAACTGCCTGCGCGAGAAGGCGGCGCAGCACGCGGCCACGAGCGCCCCGTGAGCGAACGCTGGAACGTCAAGGCCGTCCTGCTCGACATGGACGGCACGCTCCTCGACACCGAGAAGGTCTATTACAACAGCCTGGTCGAGGCGCTCGACGCCGGCGGATTCGGCGATAGCGCGGAGGCGCTGTGCCATGCGATGGTCGGCCTGCCCGGGCCGGTCTGCGAGACCATGCTGCTCGATCACTACGGCAGGGATTTTCCGCTCGCCGACATCAACCGCGCGTTCCTGGTGAACCGCAACAGGTCGTTCGAGGCCGGCCTGCCGCTGAAATCCGGCACGCTGGAACTGCTCGACGGGCTCGAAGCAGCCGACTGCCCCAAGGCGATCGTAACGTCGTCGTCGCGGCGTACCGCGGAGCGACACCTTACGCTCGCCGGAATCCGCGCGCGCTTCGACACGATCTTGACGGTGGACGATGTCGAGCGCGGCAAGCCAAGTCCGGATCTCTATCTGCTCGCGGCGTCACGCCTCAAGCTGGCGCCGCAGGCCTGCGTCGCGGTGGAAGATTCCAACCACGGCGTGACGGCAGCCCATGCGGCCGGTGCGATCACGCTGATGGTGCCCGACATGGCGCCGCCGACCGAAGAGACGCGCGCAAGATGCGCGGCCGTGCTACCGGATCTCGGCGCTGTGCTGGCGTTACTGCGGGAACGGCGAGCTATCG
>JAQSDT010000219.1 GCA_029946075.1 bacterium
AGGCGATGCTGGAAGACATCGCGATCCTGACCGGCGGTCAGCTGATCTCCGATGAGCTCGGCATGAAGCTCGAAAGCGTCACGGTCAACATGCTGGGACGCGCGGGCAAAGTGGTGATCGACAAGGAGAACACCACCATCGTCAAGGGCGCCGGCAAGAAGAAGGACATCGAAGCCCGCGTCACGCAGATCAAGGCGCAGATCGAGGAAACCACCTCGGACTACGACCGCGAGAAGCTGCAGGAACGTCTGGCCAAGCTCGCCGGCGGCGTCGCGGTGATCCGCGTCGGCGGCGCGACCGAGATCGAGGTCAAGGAAAAGAAGGACCGCGTCGAGGACGCCCTGAACGCGACCCGCGCGGCCGTGCAGGAAGGCATCGTGCCGGGCGGCGGTGTGGCGCTGCTGCGCGCCAAGAAGGCCGTCGGCCGCATCAACAATGACAATTCCGACGTCCAGGCCGGTATCAATATCGTGCTGAAGGCGCTGGAAGCCCCGATCCGGCAGATCTCCGAGAATGCCGGCGTCGAGGGTTCGATCGTGGTCGGCAAGATCCTCGAAGACAAATCCGAGACCTTCGGCTTCGACGCCCAGACCGAGCAATATGTCGACATGGTCGCCAAGGGCATCATCGATCCGGCCAAGGTGGTTCGCACCGCCCTGCAGGACGCCTCGTCGGTCGCAGGCCTGCTGGTGACCACTGAAGCCATGGTCGCCGAACTGCCGAAGGAACCGGCGCCGGCGATGCCGGGCGGCGGTGGCGGCGGCATGGGTGGAATGGGCGGCATGGGCTTCTAAGCCCCCGCCTCACCTGCCAGTTCGATCGAAGGCCGCCTCCCGGCGGCCTTCTTTTTTGGCGATGACGGAAGCCTGATCGGGTCAGGGCATGCCTTGCTCGAAAACACGGCCAAGGTTTGCTACCTCTGATCTGCCGATTCCATCGTTTCAGGAAATTTCACATGCGCGCGCTTCTGTTTTGCCTGCTCGGACTCGTGACGGTCGCCCCTGAGTTGGCTTTCGCCCAGACCAAACCGCCCGCCAAGCCGGCACCGGGCGTCGAGACGCGCTATTTCACGGCGATCGACGGGTTGATGGACGGCAATGCCGACGTGGTGCTGAAGGAGACGCGGCAAGGCAAGGCGGTCACCGCGGCCGTGCTCGACGTCTGCTATCCCGCCGAGAAAGGTTCAGAGCGCAAGGACCGCTTCGTCGCCAACCTCACCGTCAGCGGCCAGACCCTGACCGGCACCGCGCAGACGTCAGGCGGCAAGCAGCCGGTGACGGTCAAACTCGCACGCAAGTCAACCGGCAACACCTTCGAGTTCCGCGGCCAGATCACCATCGGCCAGGCCGTGACCGAGGTGACCTCGACCGACAATTCCGATCTCAGCGAGCAGGAATACCAGGACAACCAGAGCAGCGACGACGGCATCACGCCGGCGCCGAAGGATTTCACCGAAGTGTCGCCGGAATCGATCGGCGTGCGGATCAAGCTCGAAGCCGCGCTGGACTTCCTGAAGAGCCTGAAGGGCGAGGCCGTCGAGGTCGGGCTCTCCAGCCTTGCGGTCACCTGCGACGCGCTGCGCGCGGGCCAGCAGACCATCAGCCTGACCGCCGATCCCGAGCGCGCCGCAAGCCTGATCGCGAGAGCCAAGTCGATGCCGGGCGTCGTCGCGGCCGGCTGGACCAGCGGCGGCATCGACATGGACCGCACCATCCGCTTCGCCGCCGCCGACTGGCGCGATGGCGACAAGATCGGCAAGGACAAGATCGCCTCCGCCGTCTCGGCCGTGCTGGCCAAAACGCTGGCCGCAACGCCGGCGGGCGCCGTCTGGAACGCCAACACCGGCAAGGCGAAACTGACCTTCAAGCGGCCGAGCCAGATCTATCCCGCGCTGGCCCTGACCGAAATCGTCGAGGTCACCGCGCTGGTATCGCCGGACAGGCCCGGTGCATCCGACCGCCTGATGCTGTGGATTTCGAGCCCGGTGATCACGACCGCGGACGAAGGCTCGGGCCCCCGGCTGAACCTGTCGGAGGAATCCACCGGCGAGGAGGAAGGCGGCGAGCCGAAGGACGACAACGGCTCGGTCGAAGCGCTCGCCGTCGAGTTCAAGGGCCAGCGCTGGGATGCCGACAAGTCGGTTTGGAAATAGCGGCAAGAGCATTTCCGGTTCTGATTGAATCAGAACCGGGCTCTGGATTCTTGTTTTGACGCGTTTTCTTCACGCGAACCGGTTTCCACTTCGCTCGAAAACGCTCTATCGATCCAGCGAGATCTGGTAACGCTCGGCGATTGCCAGCAGCTGTCGCCAGGTTTCGTCTTCGATATCGATGCCGCCGGCGACACGCGCGGCGCGCGCGATGCGCTCGGGTTCGCCGGCGACCAGCACCGGCAGTTCGGGATCCGACGGCGCCGAGGATTTTACCCACGCGATCATGGTGTCGATCTCCTGCATCATGCTGTCGCGCGAGGACAGCTTTGCAGGATCGATCACGATGGTCAGCATTCCGTTGAGGATGCCGCGTTCGGGCGGCGTGCTCGTCGAGACGCTGGTCGAGCCGACGATGGCGCCGGCCAGGAGTTCGCAGACCAGCGCCAGACCCGAGCCCTTGTGTTCGCCGAACGGCAGCACCACACCGCGCGGTTCGGTGTACATCACGGACGGATCGGTGGTGGGCTTGCCCGCATGGTCGAGCAAGGCGCCGTCCATCATCGGCTTGCCGGCATTGTGCGCCACCCTCACCTTGCCGAGCGCGACGCGGCTGGTGGCGAAATCGAGCAGGATCGGCTCGTTGCTGGAGGTGCCGGGGATCGCGATGCAGACCGGATTGGTCAGGAAGCGGCCCTCACGTCCGCGAAACGGCGCCACGCCGGGCGCGCCCGAAGCGACGTTGACGAAGTGCAGCGAGACCATGCCGGCGCGTGCCGCGACCTCGCCATAGGTGCCGACGCGGCCGATATGGTGCGCGTTGCGCAAGCCGTTGACCGCGACGCCATGCTGCTTCGCCGCCTTGATGGCCCATTCGATCGCCTGGTGCGCGATCACCTGACCGTAGCCGGCCTGCGCATCCCACACCGAGATCGTGCCGGTGTCGGAGACAATCTGCGGCTTCTGGTTGACGTTGAGCGTGCCGGCCTCGAAGTCGCGCACATAGGCAACGAGCATGCCGACGCCATGACTGTCATGTCCGCGCAGATTGGCTTCGACGAGATGATCGGCGACGAATGCGGCCTCGTCGGGCGAACTGCCGCCGGCGGCGACGATGCGGGTGGCAAACGCGCGCAATCTGCTGTGGTTGATATTCATGCTGTCTCCCCGTTGCTTTTCTTATTAGACGCTGCCTCTTGTTAGACGCAGCCTTGTATCAGACGCAGCCTTGCGCCAGTTAACGCGATGCCGCGCCGCCTGCCCAGCGTTAGTTCGTGTTGATGCGAAACCGCAGCGTCCTGGCGCCGACGAAGGAGATGAAATCGCCCTGCCGCCGCCAGGTGCCGGCGTCGGAAAGCGCGGCGATCAGATCGTCGTCCTGCTGCGCGCGATCCGGCGGGCAGCTCCGGTTCTCGATCGCGCCGAGAACGAAGATCACGGTATTGCCCGCGACCGAGAACTGGCCCTTGCCGCCCTTGCACCAGAGTTCGAGGATCACCTCGCCGGCATCGCCGATCTCGAGATTGGGAATCCGCTTGGAGCCGGGCTGGCGCCCGGCATCCAGCGTCATTTCGGAGCCGAAGGGAAAACCGTCATTGGCCCGGGCGGGACTCACATTCAAGGCGGCGACCAGCAATGCCGATACCGTGCCTGCCCGAAACATGCGCGCGAATGAAACCATGCCACCTCTCGAAATACCAAACCCCAGCGCTGCGCGCCGTTTCTAGTCAACAACATCGCGATTGGCTAGGGCGGCGGGTCTGGCCGAATATCCGCCATTCGCGCGCGAGATTGCGCGACAGACGGCAGCGCGTGCGAGCAATCCTCTCACAACCTCGCGAAGTGCCGTGGAGGGTGCCCCTCGCGGTGACGAAAATGCTAGGGTCCGGCCGGAGGCCGCGATACACCGTCGCAGGCCGCAGGTTCGGTGACCCCAGGCGCGAGCCATAATTGTTCCAATCTTTCAGGGCGTTACGTCCTGATTTCCCGGAGACGGCAATCTGTGAACAGCATCCGCTCGACGCTCGCGACGGTGTGGCGCATCGCCATTCCATATTTCCGTTCCGAGGACAAATGGGCCGGCCGCGCGCTGCTCGCCGCGGTGGTCTCGATCGAGCTGGCGCTGGTGGCGATCGACGTGCTGCTGAACCAGTGGAGCAACCGTTTCTACACCGGCCTGCAGGAAAAAAACTGGGACGTCTTCGTTCGCGAGATCGGCTACTTCTGCGTCATCGCCGCCTGTTTCATCGCGCTCGCCGTCTACCAGCTCTATCTCAACCAGTGGCTCCAGATCCGCTGGCGGCGCTGGCTGACGCGGCACTATCTCGGCGAGTGGATGGACGGCGCCAATCACTACCGCATGCAGCTGCAGGGCGACGCCGCCGACAACCCCGACCAGCGTATCGCCGACGACGTCAGGCTGTTCGTCGAGCGCACGCTCGATATCGGGCTGAACCTGCTGAACTCGGTGGTGACGCTGTTTTCCTTCGTCATCATCCTGTGGGGATTATCGGCGGCGGCGCCGCTGCATCTGTTCGGCCAGGAATTCGCGATTCCCGGCTACCTGGTATGGGGCGCGCTGATCTATGCGATCTTCGGCACGGCATTGACGCAATGGATCGGCTCGCCGCTGGTGATGCTGGATTTCCGCCAGCAGCGCTTCGAGGCCGATTTCCGTTTCAACCTGGTGCGCGCGCGCGAGAACTCCGAACAGATCGCGCTGCTGCGCGGCGAGAACGCCGAACGGCAGAAGCTGTGGGAGCGGTTCAACAACGTCGTCGAGAACTGGTACGGCATCATGAGCCGGACCAAACGGCTGACAGCTTTCACCGCGAGCTATGCCCAGGCCGCGGTGGTGTTTCCCTATATCCTGGTCGCGCCGGCGTTCTTCGCCGGCAAGATCCAGCTCGGCGGCCTGACGCAAACCGCTTCCGCGTTCGGCAGCGTGCAGAAGGCGCTGTCGATCTTCGTCACGATCTACCGGACGCTGGCTGACTGGCGCGCCATCGTCGCCCGTCTCGACGGCTTCGAAGCCTCGATCGCTGCCGCCGCGCAGCTTGCGGCAAGCCGTGAATCGATCGGCGTCGTTGCCTCCGACGGCGGCAAGACGATCGATCTCAAGGCGCTGACGGTGCATTTGCCCAACGGCACGCCGCTGGTTTCCGCCGACGGCTTCAGCCTGCGCGCCGGCGAGCGCACGCTGCTGACCGGACCGTCCGGCTCCGGCAAGTCGACGCTGTT
>JAQSDT010000220.1 GCA_029946075.1 bacterium
GATGAAGGCGGCGCCGAGCAGACCCTTGCCGAGTTTTCCCGCCGACATCAGCCGCACACGCACCCGCATCAGCGTGGCGCGCGACAGCGATCCCAGCAACACCAGCGGCAGTGCGGCGCCGATACCGAACACCGCCATGGTCAGCGCGACATGCGTGAGGTCGCGGCCCTGCGAGGCCAGCAGCGAAGCCGCTCCAAGCGTCGGCCCGACGCAGGGCGACCAGACCGCACCGAGCAGCAAGCCGATGGCAAACTGGCCGGCGAGCCCGGACGATGCAAAGCCGCCGAGATACCGGTCGGCCCAGGCCGAAATCGGGCCACCGGCCGCCGCGAGCCGCGCCTGCCATGGCGGAACGAGCAGGACCGCGCCGAGCGCGATCATGATCGAGGCTGCTGCGAAGCGAAAAAAGCCGGCGTCGATACCCAGCCCGAAACCGGCCACTGCCAGCAGCAGCCCGATGCCGGTAAACGAAATCGCCAGGCCCAGCGACAGCGTCAGCGCGCCGAGCGGGTGCGCGGTGACCGCGGCTCCCAGTACGATCGGCACCAGCGGCAGCACGCAAGGCGACAGGATCGAGAGCAATCCTGCCGCAAAGGCCAGTGCAAGCGCGCCCACCGGCGGACGCTACAGGCTCTTGTCGAGCAGGGCCGCGATCGAGGCCTGCCTTGTATCGCCGACGGAGCGCCCGAGTTCGGTCGAGCCCTTGAACACGATCAGCGTCGACTGGCTCTGCGCCTTCAATTCCCTGACGACTGCTTTCATCCCGTCGAAATCGACGCGGAAGACTTTCAGATTCTTGAATCTCGGGTCCGCCGTCAGCTTCTCGAGGATCGGGGCTTGCGCCTTGCAGGTCGGGCACCAATCGGCGTGGATTTCGACCAGGATCGGGCCGCCGGCCGCCTGCGCTGCCTTGAAAGCCTCGGCGGAAAACGGAAGCGGGGTGCCGGCCAGAACCGGTGTCAGAAAACCTGCGAGTCCCAGCGCGGCGGCGACAACGGCGCCGGCAAGGAACCTTCGTGAGAACTGCATCGTCATCTCCCTGAAAATACGCGCAACCAGATACGCTCGACCGGAACAAGTCGTTTCGGCGCGCACCTCAATTACGTTGCAGGGTCAGAAATGTTACCGCACCACGCCGGAAATAAACCCGGCCTTGCGCCGCGGCGGCTTGATGTCCTTCTTCAGGAAGCAGTGCGCTTCCTTGCCGGCGTAGCCGGGGCGCGCGTAGGTCCAGGCACGGCATTTGTTGTCGGCGGTGCAGGCGGCCTTGCAGGCGTCGTCGCTGTCGTTTTCCTTCAGGTCGAAGCTCTTGTAATCGCCGCCCCAGCGATCGATCGAGGTTTCGATGGCGTTGTTCCGCGGCTCGACCACGCCGGCGCCGCGCACGCCGGAGACGCAGCAATTGTCTTGCACACGCGCCGGCACGCTGCTCTTGAGCCAGCACACCGCACCGTTTGTCACGTCGGTCGGGTAATTGAAGCTCCATGCGCGGCAACGCCTGTCGCGCTCGCAGACCAGCGCACAGTCGGCCGGATCGCCCGAGGTCACCGGAGCACTCAGATAATCGGCGCCGGGGCGGTCGAAATTCGCCTGGGCCTGCGCGGTGCGCGCGGGAATGGTCGCCGCCAAAAAGGCGAACGCCACTACACACGCCCTGAGCAGGCGGCCGGTCCCCATGTGCTGATGCTTTCGGTTGCGCGTTCTTGCGGGTGCTCATTTGAGCGCCATCAACCTGTACGGCGGATGAACAGTGCAGGAACGCGGCCGGAAAGCAGCTAAGATATTAAGCTAGAACGCATATTCCCGATAGGCCGGCTCTACCGAGCCACCCCAGGGACCGTTGAACTTGTCCAGCATCTCCTCGGCCGGCGTCTTGCCGGATTCGAGGATCTGGTCCAGTGGCTCGAGATAACGGCTCTCGTCGCGGCCGGACTGGTCGACGCGGTTACGGCGCCGCAGGCCGGCATGCGACAGCTTCAGGCACTCCTTGGCGATCTCGAACAGATAGCGGTCGCGGATGCGGGCCTTGAAGCCCAAGCGCGTCACGTCATCGCGCAGCGCCTGACGCTCCTGCGCCGTCCAGTGGCGGACCATGTCCCAGGCGGCGTCGAGGCTCTCGGTGTCATACAGCAGCCCGACCCAGAACGCCGGCAGCGCCGGCAACCGGCCCAACGGCACGCCGTCGGCGCCGCGCATTTCCAGGTAACGCTTGAGGCGCACTTCCGGGAAAATCGTCGAGAGGTGATTGGCCCAGTCCGACAATGTCGGCCGCTCGCCGGGCAGCAAATTGTTGCGGCCCTCGAAGAAGGCGCGGAACGAGGAACCGGCGACGTCGATATATTCGTCGCCGCGCTTGACGAAATACATGGGAACGTCGAGCGCGTAATCGACATAGCGCTCGAAGCCCATGCCGTCCTCGAATGCCCACGGGATCATGCCGGAGCGCGCGTTGTCCGTGTCGCGCCAGATTTCCGAGCGGAACGAGAGCATGCCGTTCGGCTTGCCTTCGGTGAACGGCGAATTGGCGAACAGTGCGGTGGCGATCGGCTGCAGCGCGACCGAGACGCGCAGCTTCTTGACCATGTCGGCTTCCGAGGAGAAGTCGAGATTGGTTTGCACCGTGCAGGTCCGGTACATCATGTCGATGCCGTACTGGCCGACCTTCGGCATGTAGTTGGTCATGATCTTGTAGCGGCCCTTGGGCATCACGGGAATCTGCGCCCGCGACCAGGACGGCGTCATGCCGAGCCCGAGAAAGCCGATGCCGAGGGGCGTCGCGATCTCGCGCACCTGCGCCAGATGCGCCATCAGTTCGGACTGCGTCTGGTGGATGGTTTCGACCGGCGCGCCCGACAATTCGAACTGCCCGCCGGGCTCGAGCGAAATCGCCCCGCCGCCGGTGACGTCATAGAGGCCGATGATGTTGCCCTTCTCCATGATCGGCTCCCAACCGAGCAGGAGCTGCATGCCCTCGAGCAGGGCGCCGATGCCGCGCGCACCTTCATAGGGCACGGGCTGACGGCCCTCGAGCGTGAACGGGGTCTTCTCGTGCTCGGTGCCGATGCGGAATTCGGAAGCGGGCTTGCTGCCCGCCTCGAACCACGCGACGAGTTCGTCACGCGAGTGCAGCGGCGTCATATCGATCTGGTCACGCGCCATAAGAAATCCGGATGTGGGGCGATTCGACCGAACGCGCCATGTGGCTGGAGATAATGCGGACGGCATTGTCCGCAAGGACGGAAGAGTTTCGGGGTGTCATCGTGCGGACGCGCCGTCCCGGACGGCGGCCGCCTTGACCTCCCCGCAGGAGCAGCCCAGCCGGTCGAGCAGACCGCAGAGCTTCATGGCGTCGGCATCGGAGAGTTTGGAGCCGACATGTTTTTCGATCGCCGCCGAATAGGCGTTCCACATTTTCTTCTGCAGTTCGCGGCCGGCCTCGGTGATCTCGACGAACTGCCCGCGCTTGTCGATCTTGCATTCGCGGCGCGCCGCCAGCCCCTCGTCGACCAGGCGGTCGATCAGGCGCGAGGTGGAATATTGCGGGATCAGCATCTGCTTTTCCAATTCCACCGGGCGCATCTCGCCGGACGGCGCGCGCGACAATTCCAGCAGCGCGTCGTACCAGGCCAGCGGCGGATAGCCGGCTTTCTTCAAATCCTGCTCGACGGCATCGAGCACGCGGCTCTGCACCCGCATCAGGCGGATCCAGGCGGCGGTCGCCTCGGTCGATGGTTTGCGTTTCATGGTCCGGTCCAGTTCAGTCACGGGTTAGTGTACCGCACTAAATGCAGGTGCATCAATCTTGACTATTCCATGCAAATGCATTTAGTCACGCCACCCGTAAATTTCGAGGGAAGGAAAAAGTCCAATGAAACTCTATTATTCGCCCGGCGCCTGCTCGCTGTCGCCCCATATCGCGCTTCTGGAAGCCGGCCTGCCCTACGATCTGGTCAAGGTCGATCTGCGCGCCAAGAAACTCGAAAACGGTGACGATTTCCTGAAGGTCAATCCGAAGGGCCAGGTCCCCGCGCTGGCGCTCGACTCCGGTGAACTCGTTACCGAGGGTCCGGTCATCATCCAGATGATCGCCGACAAGGCCGCCCACAAGGGCCTCGCGCCCGTCCATGGCAGCGCCGAACGCTACAAGCTGCTCGAATGGCTGAATTTCATCACGGCGGAATTGCACAAGAACTTCGGCCCGATGTTCTCGCCGGTCCTCAACGACGAAGCCAAGGCCTTCTTCAAGGATCGCGTGATGGGCAAGTTCAAGTATGTCGACGGCGCGCTGGCCGGCAAGGACTACGTGATGGGCAAGGAATTCAGCGTTGCCGACGCCTATCTGTTCACGATGATTTCCTGGGCCGACCGTCTGAAGTTCGACATTTCCGACCTGCCTAACCTTGTCGCCTACAAGGCCCGCGTCGGCGCGCGCCCGAAGGTGCAGGAAGCGCTGACCAAGGAAGGCCTGCTGAAGGCCGCCTAGGCCTTCGCGTCCCGCCTGCACGGACGCGAACACTGGTTGAATCGGGTGAGGTGATCCTGCGATCCCTCACCCGGTTTCGTTTCAAAATGTGCTTGCGCGCGTTACTCAATCAAAGGGTGAACTATCGTACCCATGCGCCCCGGAAATTGCCGAATAGATACAACTATTTCGCGAATGGTATTCCGTTACAATTTTTTAGGGTTTGACCCGTAGATTCACGGCGTCAACGCCGGGCATCTCCCAACGCCCGAAGACGTCTAGGTCGTTCAAGAACTCACCACGAAGTTCAATCGGTCACAGTTCGCTGAAGCAGGTGAAACTCTTTCCGTGAGGGCCTTGTCGTGTCTATCGAGCGGTTCCTGAAGCAGCGTGCCGTCGATCTGATGATGGACGGGACCTATGTGCTTCCGAACTGGTACGATCCCGAGGGAAGGCTGCGCACCTTTTCCTGCCGCGCCACGCGCGTTTCCCCGTTCCGGATGATGGTCGAGGCGCCCGTGGTCGGAAAGGTCGGCGACAGCCTCACCTCCTACTTCCGCGACTTCGGCAATTTCGAGGGAACGATCAGCGATACGACCAATCGGGGACTGCTGCTCGAACTCGAGATGACACGCGAGATGCGCGCCAGACTGGCGGAAAAGCTGATCTGGCTGGAGAAGAAGACCAAGGATCCCTGCAGCATCAGCGACGCGCGCAAACATCCGCGCTTCGTGCCGAAATCCTCGCAGTCGACGCTGACGCTCGCCGACGGCAGCATTCATGCCTGCATCATCCTCGACGTCTCGCTGTCAGGCGTAGCGGTGGTCGCCGAAATGCAGCCGCCGGTCGGAACCCCGCTTGCGGTCGGCGCCTGCGTCGGGCGCGTCGTCCGGCTGTTTCCGGAAGGGTTCGCCATCAAGTTC
>JAQSDT010000221.1 GCA_029946075.1 bacterium
CGCGAACACCATGACCAGCGGCGCCAGGATGAACAGCCACTTCAGCGGGCTGACATACATCGCGTAGCCGAACGGCGTCAGGAAGGCGTTGCCGAACTTGGCGGCGGCACCGGCCTGGTCGGTGGTGACCGCGGCCATGTAAACGCCGAGCGCGGCGAGGCCGGTGATGGCCAGGCCAATGCTCATGTAATTGTAGATGCGCAGCATGTAGGCGCGCAGACCGGCATCGACGGCGGCGGCATCAACGCGCCCGGCGGCCCGGCCGAAGGGAGAAGCATAGTTACGGTCTAGGTCCGACATGGTCGAATTCCCGTTGGTTGTCCGGCGTTTCGCAAGGGTTTGCGGCGCCGGCTGGATATCTATCCCAGATCAGGCCGATCTGACGACATTAATTTCGAGTCATTTGCCGTCGTCAAACCGGCTTCTGGCCTTGGCTGGTATGTGGGAAACTAGCACATTCGACGCAAGCTTCCACGCGCGGCTGAATGTCGCTTCCAGCTGGTATTTCGGAGCAAAAGCAGCGTTAACGGCGCATTGCCGGCCGCTACAAATTGTCACAAATTCCGCAACACGCTGGCCGGCTTCTGGTTCAGCGCCAGCAACGTCCCGGCGAGTCCGAGCCCGACCGTGACGATCAGGGCGGCGGCGACCACGCCGGCGGCGCTGCCGGCCTGCCAGACGAAACTCAGCGTCATCAGGCGGGTCACGATCAGCCAGGCCGCGATCGAGCCCGAGATCACGCCGAACACGGCGGTGGCCAGCCCGATCATCAGATATTCCAGTGCATAGGCGCCGAGCAGCCGTACCCGGGTGGCGCCGAGCGTCTTCAGGATGACGGCGTCGTAGACCCGGTGGCGGTGGCCGGCGGCGAGCGCGCCGCCGAGCACCAGGATTGCCGAGATCAGCGTCACCGCGCTGGCGCCGCGGATCGCGAGCACGAGGTTGGTGATCACGGTGCCGACGGTTTCCAGCGCCTCGCGGACCCGCACGCTCGTCACCATCGGGAAGGCATCCGCCACCTGCTTGATGATCCGGGCGTCGCCGGCGGCATCGGGGTGGACCTCGGACAGCGTCGCGACGTGGCTGTGCGGCGCCCCCTTGAAGGCGTTCGGCGAGAACACCAGCACGAAATTGATGCCGAGCCCCTGCCAGTCGACGTTACGGAGATTGGCGATCTTCGCCGGGATGTCGCGGCCGAGTACGTTGACCACGATCTCGTCGCCGATCTTGAGCTTGAGGCCGTCGGCGATCTTCTTTTCCAGCGAGACCAGTGGCGGGCCGCTGTAATTGGCGTTCCACCATTCGCCCTCGACCACCTTGGAGCCCTTGGGCACGTCGCCGGTATAGGTCAGGCCGCGGTCGCTCTGCAGCACCCATTCGGAATCCTGCGCGGGCTTCAGATCGTCGGCCTTGACGCCGCGGGCGGAGACGATGCGCCCGCGCAGCATCGGCACGTCCTCGATCGTCGATTCCGGCGCGACCTTCTTGAGGAAGGCGCCGAAGCGGTCGGCGTCGGCGGTCGGGATGTCGATGAAATAGAACGAGGGAGCGCGGTCCGGCAGTGCGGCGAGGAATTGCCGGCGCAGATTGCCGTCGATCTGGGTGATCGTCACGAGCACGGCGAGTCCGAGCCCGAGCGACATCACCACCGAGGGCGTCAGTGCGCCGGGCCGGTGAATATTGGCGACCGCCAGCCGCAGCATGGTGATGCGCGAGCGTGGCATCCTTCGTGCCAGCGCCATCAGGCCGGCGGCGACGCCGCGCAGCAGCGCGAACACCGCGACCGACGAGGCTACGAAAACGGCCGCCACCCGCTTGTCATAGGCGAGCCCGATGGCGACCGTGACCAACAGGACGATCACGAGCGCCATCAGCGCCAGATAGCTCCAGCGCGGCCGATGCCATTCGCGGGCAACCTCTTCGCGGAACAGCGCCGCGACCGGGACGTCATGCACCCGGCCGAGCGGCCAGAGACCAAAGGCCAGCGCGGTGAGCAGGCCGTAAACGAACGACAGCGCCAGCTCGTCGAAGTGCAGCGCGGGAATCACCGGCAACGGCAGCAGCTTGCCGAACACGCCGACGATGACGAACGGCAGCGCCGCCCCGGCGACGAGGCCGATGATCGAGCCGACCGCGGCCAGCAGGACCACCTGGGTCAGATAGATCGTGAAGACGTCGCGGCCGGTGGCGCCGAGCGCCTTGAACGAGGCGATGACGTCGCGGCGGCGGTCGATATGGCTTTTCACCGCGTTGGCGACGCCGACGCCGCCGACCAGCAGCGCGGCGAGGCCGACCAGCGTCAGGAATTGCGTGAAGCGGTTGATGGTGCGCTCCAGCTGCGGCGAGGCATTGCTGCTGCTGCGGGGCCACCAGCCGGCCTCGGGGAGGGCGCTCCGCGCATTCTCGATCAGCTGGGTCGCGGCGCGGTCGTCGGCGGCGTTGTTGGGCAGTTTGACACGGTAGATCCAGCGCACGAGGCTGCCCGGCTGCAGCAATCCGGTGGTGCGCAGGCTGGCCTCGCTGACGAGGACGCGCGGGCCGAGGCCGACATTGCCGGCAAGTTTGTCCGGCTCGGCCACCACGACGCTGCGAATCTGGTACGCGGTGTTACCGATGCTGATGCGGTCGCCGAGCTTGAGATCGAGCCGCGCCAGCAGGATGGAATCGACCGCCGCACCGAACGCGCCGTCACGCTCCGCGAGCAGATCGGCCATCGGCATCGCCGGTTCGAGCGTCACCTGCCCGAGCATCGGATAGCCAGCGTCCACCGCCTTGAGTTCGACCAGCGCCAGCTTGCCGTCGCCGCTGCGGGTCATGACGCGCAAGGCCGCGGCGACCGAAACCTGGCCGCGTGCGCGCAGGAAGGCGAGTTCTTCCGGGCTTGCTTCGCGCTGGATCAGCGAGAACGCCACGTCGCCGCCGAGCAGCGTGCGGCCCTCGCGCGTGAGGCCTTCATTGAGGCTGGATGCGACCGAACCGACGCCGGCGATCGCCATCACGCCGAGCGCGATGCAGGCGATGAAAACGTAAAAGCCGCGCAGGCCGCCGCGCATTTCGCGCAGCGCATAGCGCAAAGCGAGCGAGGAGGCGCGGCTGCGGTAAACGGGTTCGGCGACGACGGTCATGAATGCCCGTCGATCCGGCCGGAACGCAAGCGCACCACGCGGTCGCAGCGCTGCGCCAATGACGTGTCGTGCGTCACCAGCACCAGCGTCATGCCGCGCTCGGCGTGCTTGGTGAACAGCATGTCGACGATCTGCTTGCCGGTGGTCTCGTCGAGATTGCCGGTCGGCTCGTCGGCGACGAGGATGGCGGGATCGGGCGCCAGTGCGCGGGCCAGCGCGACGCGTTGCTGTTCGCCGCCGGAGAGTTGCGTCGGATAGTGATGCAGACGCTCGCCGAGTCCGACGGAAGTCAGCTCCTGCGCCGCGCGCTCGGCGGCATTGGGATTGCCGGCGAGCTCGAGCGGCACCGCGACGTTCTCCAGCGCGGTCATGGTGGGAATCAAATGAAACGACTGGAACACGATGCCGACCTGGCGGCCGCGGAACCGCGCCAGCGCGTCCTCGTCGAGGGCATTGAACGATGTGCCGCTCAGCACCACCTCTCCGCTGTCAGGACGTTCCAACCCCGCCATCACCATCAGCAAGGTCGATTTGCCCGAACCTGACGGGCCGATCAGGCCGATCGCTTCGCCCGATGCCACACGAAGGCTGATATCTTTCAGGATATGGACGCGCGCGGCGCCTGACCCGAGCGACAGGTTGACGTTGGAAATGGAAATGGTGTCCGACCCGTTGCCGGCGAGGGGAGAGGATTCGATGAGTGTGTCCATGGCTCGGTCATATGGCACTTCCGCCGCTCGGGTCGAGGGCTTGAAACGAATGTTTGCGCACATACGCGTGTTGATTATGGCTTTGATGACGGCAGGTCCCGCTTTCGCCCAGGCGCCGGCGGCGGCCCCCGCCAAGCCGGTCAAAATGGCCGTGCTGGGCGATTCGCTCAGCGCCGGCTACGGCCTGTCGGCCCCCGCGGCATTTCCGGTCCGCTTGCAAAAGGCGTTGTTCGACAAGGGGATAAAGGTCGACATGATCAATGCCGGGGTATCCGGCGACACCACCTCCGGCGGCCGGGACCGGCTGGACTGGTCGATCCCGGAAGGGACCGAAGCCGTGATCGTCGAACTCGGCGCCAATGACGCGCTGCGCGGCGTCGATCCCGCGGTCACGCGCGCCGCCCTGAGCGACATCCTGACACGGCTGAAGGCGCGCAAGGTCGCCGTGCTCCTGTGCGGCATGCTGGCCCCGCCGAATTACGGCAGCGACTATGCCGCGCGCTTCAACGCGATCTATCCGGAGCTTTCGAAATCCTTCGACGTGCCGCTCTATCCGTTTTTCCTCGAAGGGGTCGCGGCCGACGCCAGGCTCAACCAGGCCGACGGCATGCACCCGACCGCTGAGGGCATCGACGTCATCGTGAAGAATATTCTGCCCATGGTGGAGGCATTCGTCGGCACGATCTCCGGGCAGCGGAGTTGAAAAAGCGGCATCCGAAAATCTGACCCCAGCTTTTTCCCGTAGCTTTCCGGTCTGATGGAGGCGCCTGCTTCGCAGAGTCACATAAGTCGGATAGGAATTAGTGATCGGTGATTCGTCACCGGGTTTGCTGTCAGGCGGAAGCCTCATGAGCTTGCGCCTTTGCATCGAGGATTTTGCGATGCCGCGTTTGTTCGCTGGACTGGAAATTCCGGCCGAGATCGGCCAGACCCTCTCCAATTTGCGTGGCGGCCTGCCCGGCGCACGCTGGATCGATCCCGAAAATTATCACGTCACCCTGCGCTTCATCGGCGACATCGACGGCATGTCGGCGAATGAAATCGCCTCGATGCTGTTTCGGGTCAACCGCAAGCCGTTCGAGGTCAAGGTCAAGGGCCTGCAAAGCTTCGGCGGCAAGAAACCGCGGGCGGTGGTCGCCGCTGTCGAGCCGTGCCGGCCGCTGATCGAGCTGCAGGCGGAACTCGAGCGGATGATGCAGCGGATCGGGCTCGATCCCGAGGGCCGCAAGTTCACGCCGCATGTGACGCTGGCGCGGCTGCATGATGCGTCGAGCCAGGACGTCGCCGACTATCTGTCGGTGCGCGGCTATTTTCCGAGCAAGACCTTCATGGCCGATCGCTTCGTCCTGTTCTCGTCCCGCGCCTCCACCGGCGGCGGGCCTTATGTGGTCGAGGATTCCTACGCACTGAGTGCATGAGGTCCTCGTAGCCCGGGTGAAGCGAAGCGAAACCCGGGGTCTCTGGCCGCTGGCTGAAACGCCCCGGGTTGCGCTCCGCTCCACCCGGGCTACGCATACCCCATCCACCA
>JAQSDT010000222.1 GCA_029946075.1 bacterium
GCCGCGAGATCCAGCGAGCTGCTGCGCTGGTTGTCGCAGTCCGCCAGGATGACGGCGAACTCGTCGCCGCCGAGGCGCGCCAGCACGTCGGTTTTGCGCAGCGTGGACTTGAGGCGGCTTGCGACCTGCCGCAGCAGTTCGTCGCCGGCGGCATGGCCGAGCGAATCGTTGACGTTCTTGAAGCGATCGAGGTCGAGCATGAGGATCGTGTACGAGCCGCCGCCGCGCCGCTCGTACGTGTTGACGTCGTGAAGCTGCTCCAGGAAATACGCCCGGTTCGGCAGACCGGTCAGAATGTCGGTTTGCGCCAGTTCCAGCACCCGCCGGTTCGCCCGCGAGAGCTGTCGCGCATTGCGGTTCAGCAGCCACAGATAGGCGGCGAGGAACGAGGTGATGATGATGCCGGCCAGCAGCACCGCCAGGGCGCGGTGATAATGCGGGTTGAGCGGACCATCGACGGTGGGAGCTGCCCGCACCTGCCAGGTGGCGTCGCCGACTTTGAGCACGCCGTTCCAGTGCGGCGCCCGCGGTGAGATTGATGCCGATTCGGGCCAGCGACCGGATGAAAAATCCGGCGCGTCTCCCGACCTCAAGCCGGCAGCGTCCGTCGGAAAGACATCGATGCTGACGGCCGGGCTTGCCACCGTGATCGTCCGGATCGATTGCAACAGCGGCTGCAGATTGAAGATCGCTACGACGTATCCGGCCAGATTGCGCCGGCGGTCGGCGACCGTCGTGCGCGACGTGCCTTTGGCATAGACCGGGACGGTGACGAGGACGCCGATCGGCCGCACACCGCTTCTCGGCTGATACAGCTGATCGCGAAGCGTCGTGATGACGTCGTTGTCGCGTGCGCGTTGCAGCGCCGCCCGACGCTCCGGGTCGGCGGAATAATCGAGTCCATAGACCTTCGAGGTCTTCGGCTCCGTGGAGTAGAAGACGGGCAAATACTCGTCGCTCTCGGGCGCTGTCTTGACGGCACCATCCGCACCGAGCGATTTGATCTGATAACCGGAGACGCCGTCGGCAATTGCCGCCGCCTCATATTCGGCGCGCTCCTTTCGATTGACGCGCGGTATCCAGCCGATCCGCAGGATACCCGGATGACGTTCGAACAGGCGCCCCGCAAATGTTTCGAACTCGCTGCGCGTGATCTCTTCGCTGGCGGACTCGAACAAGGTACGCAGCGCGACCAGGCGGCTGATATATTCGTTGGTGCCGTTCTGCATGACGATCGCCTGGGTCTCGGCGACAGCCTCGAACTCGACCTTGGTGACCCGCTCTTCCCACTGGCTGACGGCATAGGCTCCAGCCAGCGACAGCAACAGGCCGATGCCCATCGCGATCACGGCTGGACTGCAGCAGGCCCGCAGCGCATTTCGGCGGTGCGGGATCGCCGCGCCTCCCCGACCAGCAATATCTGGATTGCGCTCGCTCATCTCGGTCCGCTTCTTCCCCAGGCCCCTCGCCGAAAAACCCTTCCGGCGTCCGTGGATCATCGGACATAGACTTGCGTTAAAAACTGGAGAATCCGGCGAAACGAGCCCGGCGAGTTTGACCGCCGTAGTTAACGCGAGGTGCCAAAGCGCCGGTCGGGCGTGAATTTACCCGGAATAATACGGGTGATGCGGGTGTCGTGAGTTAGCGAGGTCTTCACGCCAAACATCTAGAGTAGCCGGGTGAGAACGAATTTCCGCTCCCAAAGATGTCCCCATGGTTAGACCACGCACGAAAATCCTGGCAAGGCTGATGGTCCTGGTCGCGCTTGCCTGCCCGCAGGCGCGGGCCGAAACCGGCGTGAGCGCCGACAGCATCGTCTTCGGTCAGGCGGCGGCGCTCGAGGGTCCTTCGTCCGCACTCGGCCAGGGCATGCGACAGGGCATTCTGGCCGCGTTCGCCGAAGTCAACGCTCGCGGCGGGATCCACGGCCGCAAGCTCAGCCTCGTCAGTCGCGACGACGGCTATGATCCCGACCGTTCGGTGGTACAAACCACCAGGTTGATCGACGAAGACCGGGTATTTGCACTGATCGGCGGCGTCGGTACCCCGACCGCAATCGCCACCGTTCCGATTTCGAGCGCCCGCGGCGTGCCGTTCATCGGCCCGTTCACCGGCGCCGAATTCCTCCGCGCGCCAGAGCATCGCAACGTCGTCAACATTCGCGCCAGCTACGGCGCCGAAGCCGAAGCCTGGGTCAGGCATCTCACCGAAGATCTTCACTTCAAGAACATCGCAATCTTCTATCAGGACGATTCCTTCGGCCGCGACGGGCTCGCCGGCGTCAAGCGCGCGCTGGAAAAGCGCGGTCTGGAGCTGAGCGCGGAAGGAACATTCGAACGCAACACGCGGGCCGTCGGTGCGGCGCTGCGAATGCTCAAGCGCGCGGAGCCCGAGGCCGTGGTCATGGTCGGCACTTACGGGCCATGCGCCGAGTTCATCAAGCTTTCGCACAAGGCCGGCTTCCGTCCGACCTTCGTCAACGTCTCCTTTGTCGGCGCCAACGCGCTTGCCAAGGAACTCGGCGCATCGGGTGAAGGCGTCGTCGTTTCCCAGGTGGTGCCGTTTCCCTGGGACACCTCACTGAAACTGGTCGCGGACTATCAGGCCGCGCAACGGGCGCTCGATCCCGCTTTGCCGCCGGGCTTCGTTTCGCTGGAAGGATATCTTTCCGGCCGTCTCGCAGCCGCGGCCCTTGAACTGGCCGGGCCGAACCCGACACGGGCCGGCCTGTTGCGGGTCATCCATGAGGTCGGACGATTCGACCTCAGCGGCAGCATCATCACCTTTGGGACGCAGATGCAGCAAGCCCCGCCCAAAGTCTTCCTGACCGTGATCCAGAAGGACGGCTCCTTCAAGGCCGTCGATCGGCTGTGATACCGGCCTGAACCGGCGCTACGCCGGTTCCGCTTCGCTGCGTCCGCGCAGCTTTTCCCTGATCCGCAAGCCTCTATTGCCAACAAGTCGGGTTGCAACGGCTCGCCGTTTTTGGCCTATTGTCGTCGGCAACAATGGTCCGATGCCGACAAGAAAAGCCGAGGGGAACAGGATGCACCGCCGTTTGATGCTGTTGTTATGCGCGTCGCTGATATCGAGCGCAGCTCAGGCGCAGGCGCCGGCCGGCAAGGTGACGGTGATCACGTCTTTCTCCAAGGAGGTCACCGACCCGATCAAGAAGGCGTTCGAAGCGGCCATTCCCGGCGCGACGCTGGAGGTCCAGAACCGCAACACCAACGCCGGCGTGAAGTACCTCGAGGAGACCAGGGCCAACAACCAGGTCGATTTGTTCTGGGCCTCGGCGCCCGACGCGTTCGAAGTTCTCAAGGGCAAGGGGCTGCTGCAGAAATACGCGTCGAAGGCCACCGGCATTCCCGAGAAGATCGGGCAATACCCGATCAACGATCCGGCCGGCTTCTATTTCGGCTTCGCCGCCTCGGGCTACGGCATCATGTGGAACGAGCGCTACGCCAAAGCCAACAAGCTGCCCGAGCCGAAGGAATGGCAGGACCTCGCCAGGCCGGCCTATTACGACCACGTCTCGATCGCCGCGCCCTCGCGCTCCGGCACCACACACCTCACCATTGAAGCCGTGCTGCAGGGCGAAGGCTGGGCCAAGGGCTGGGCCACCGTCAAATCCATGGCCGGCAATTTTCGCAGCGTCACCGAACGATCGTTCGGCGTTCCCGAGGCCGTCAATTCCGGCCAGGTCGGCTACGGCATCGTGATCGACTTCTTCGCCTTTTCGGCCCAGGCCGCGGGCTTTCCGGTGAAATTCATCTATCCCACCGTCACCACCATCGTGCCGGCCAATGTCGGCATTGTCGCCAGCGCCCCGAACAAGGCCGCCGCCGAAGCTTTCGTCGAATTCCTGCTGTCGCCTGCGGGCCAGCAAGTGCTGTTCGATCCAGGCATCCGGCGTCTGCCCGTCAATCCCGACGTCTACGCCAAGGCGCCCGCGAACTATCCGAATCCCTTCAAGGATCCCCGCCTCAGCTCGATGGTCAAATTCGACGTCACCAAATCGGAAGTGCGCAACGATGTCGTCGACGTTCTGTTCGATCAGTTGATCTCGTTTCAGCTCGAGCCGCTGAAGGCCGCCACCAAGGCGATTCACGCGGCAGAGGCTGCGCTTGCCAGGAAGGACAATTCGCAAGCCCGCGCGCTCGTCGTCCAGGCGCGCGAACTGATCGGCGCCATGCCGGTGGATGAGGCCGCCGCCTCCTCGAAGGAAACCATCGGCGCGTTCGGCGGAAAAAAGGAAAAAGGCGCGCGGCAGGCCGAACTCGAACAGCAATGGGCGGCGTTCGCCAAGCAGAACTACGCCCAGGCCCAGTCCAGGGCCGAGGAAGCGTTGAAGCTGGCCAAGTGACGGGATCGCACGCAGCTGCGGGGAACTCCGGAGAGGTCGCGGCATGAGCGTCCTCTCGATCGGGAGCATGCGGTCGCGATTGTCGGCGACACCAGGCCAGATCGTGCTGGCGCTGCTGGTAGCCGTTTTCCTTGCCCTGTTTTTGATTTGGCCGTCGGCGATGGTGATCTATGTCGCTTTCACCGAAAAGGGCGGCGGCGCGTTCACGCTGGTCAATTTCGCCGACTTCTTCCGCACCGAACTATTCCTGCGCTCGTTCTGGAATTCGTTCTACGTGTCGGGCATGGCAGTGATCGGCGCGTCGCTGCTGGCGCTTCCGCTCGCCTACATCACGTCGCGCTTTTCGTTTCGCGGCACGATCCTGATCCAGACGCTGGGGTTCCTGCCGCTGATCATGCCGCCGTTCGTCGGTGCGGTCGCGATGCAGCTGTTCTTCGGCCGCAACGGCAGCGTCAATCTGCTGCTGGACGACTGGCTCGGCTTCAAGATTGCGTTCATGGACGGCCTCAACGGCGTGATTTTCGTCCAGTCGATCCACTATTTCCCGTTCATCCTCATCAACCTGTCGGCGGCGCTGCGCAACATCGACAGCTCGATGGAAGAGGCCGCGCAGAATCTCGGCGCATCCGGCTTCCGGCTGTTTCGCCGCATCGTGTTTCCGCTGGCGATGCCCGGCTATATCGCCGGCGCCTCGCTGGTGTTCGTCAAGGTGTTCGACGATCTTGCGACCCCCCTGCTCCTGAACGTGAAGGACATGCTGGCGCCGCAGGCCTATCTGCGCGTCACCTCGATCGGCATCGCCGATCCCATGGGCTATGTGATCGCGGTGGTGCTGATCGTGGCCTCGGTCGCCGCCATGGCGGCCTCGGCGCTCGCCACCCGCGGCATCGACTATTCCACCGTGCAGCGTGGCGGCGGCGGGCTGACAAGGCGCGCGCTGCGGCCGTTCGAGAGCGCCCTCGCCTACCTTACGGTGACGCTGATCCTGCTC
>JAQSDT010000223.1 GCA_029946075.1 bacterium
TCGAAATCTGGTCCTTCGAATTGATCATTGCAGTTCTCCTGTTTGGCGCGGGAGGGCCATCCCCTCGATCCGTGGTCGAAGGCGTACGCGACGGCGTTGCTCGTCGCAGTGCTGCAGGTCACACAGACATCACGCTTCAAACATTTCGCCGACGCGGCTTTGCAAATTCGGCAGTTGAGAATTGAAGGACGAAACGTCCGGGCTGATTCCCGCGACCGATCCAGGGATCGCGCGATTCTCGCGACTTCGTTCACAACACTGTTATTGCAACTCGTCCCGCGCTTCGCCTCCGTCAGGCTGGGCGGCTCACGCCCGTTGTTGTACGCTTGGCGAAACAACTGCTCGGCCCGCGAGGAGGAACTTTCATGCCTACCTTCGTACTCAACCGCCGCAACCTCCTTGCTGCCGGCGGCTCGGTGCTGGCAGCCGGGGTTTCCGGGCTGCTGGTGCCCGCCCGTGCCGAAGGCCTCGCACCGACGGCGACGATGCCGGGCGGGGCCAACAACTACCTCAAGGGCGCGCCGACCGTGGAACGGATCGGCAAGGGCGGCTTTTGGATGAGCGGCACCGTACGCCGCGCCGGCGACGGCACCCCGCTTGCCGGGCAGCGCATCCAGATCTGGGCGCACACCACCGAAGGGCGGGAGGAAGACCAGCGCAGCCACGGGGCCACGCTGACCGACAAGAACGGCGCGTTCCGCCTCGAGATGCCGCAGATCGTTCCCATCTTCGGCCAGCCGCACGGTCACCTCGCCTATGACAGCGGCGAATTCAAAACCGTGTTCCTGCGCCCCATCATGCGCAGCGCCAAGGACACCAGCCTCGAGGCGCATTTCGTCCTGCAGCCGGCCTGACCGAATTGGGAATATGCGGATGAAGCCGGCGAAGGTGACCCTGATCTGGGCCGCCCTTGCAGCCGCCATTGGCGTGCCGATCGCCCTTGCGGCCGTCAGCCCGCAGCTGGCGTGGCGTGATCCCGTTTACATCCTGGCCGGGTTCGCCGGGATCATTGCACTGGGTCTCGTGCTGGTTCAGCCGCTGATGATCGGCGGATATCTGCCGGGACTGTCGGCCTATCGCACGCGGCGTGCCCATCACTGGATCGGCGGCGCGCTGGTCGCGGCGGTGGTGATCCACGTCGCCGGCCTCTGGGTCACCAGCCCGCCCGACATGATCGACGCCCTCACCTTCACATCGCCGACGCCTTTCTCTCCGTTCGGCGTGATTGCGATGTGGGCGATCTTCGCCGTCGCGGGGCTGGCGGCGCTGCGCCGGCGTCTCGGACTGCGAACATGGCGCATCGCCCACATGTCCCTCGCAGTGGCCATCGTCGCAGGGAGCGTCGTGCATGGCCTGCTGATCGAGGGAACGATGGAAACGATGTCGAAGGCGGCGCTGTGCGCGCTGGTTCTCGTCGCGACCGTCAAGGTCATGACGGACTTCCGGCGAAAACGGCGGATGTTGCGCGCCGAGAGCATCGCGCAACGGTAAACGCCCCTCGCCTCACCACAAATTCTTGCCGTCGATCACGGTCACCGGCACGGCATCGAGATCGAAATCATCGAACAGCCGCGAATTGACGCCCACCTTGGGATTGTCGAAATCAGGCTTGCCGGTCGACCAGTCCGGCGATTCCGAATACGTGCCGCAGCCGCAAGCGGCGCAGAAGTGATGCTTGACGGTGCGGCTGCCCCAACGATACGTCGCGACGTTGTCCGGCGCCGACAGCAGGCGAAACTGCGCCGGCTTGTAATAGGCCCACAGCGCGCCGCGCCTGGAACACAGCGAGCAGGTGCAACGCGTCACGTCGGCCGGCGCCTCGCTCACTTCGAATTGTGTATTGCCGCAATGGCAGCTTCCCTTGATTGGCATCGTGTGTTCCCTTCCCGCTGATATCGACGGGTCATAACCCAAAGCTGCTGCCACCATGATGTCAGCAGCGGGCATCAGAGAGACAGCGGTTTGGGCTTCTTCTTCGTCCTCATTGTCGGCCTGCTCGCCGGCACCATCTCAGGCATCGTCGGCACCGGGTCGTCGATCATGCTGATGCCGGTGCTGATCTGGCAGTACGGGCCGAAGGAGGCCGTGCCGATCATGGCGGTGGCGGCCGTGATGGCGAACTTCTCGCGCATCCTCGCCTGGTGGCGCGAGGTCGACTGGCGCGCCTGCCTCGCCTATTCGGTGACGGGCATTCCGGCCGCCGCGCTCGGCGCGCGGACGCTGCTGGTGCTGCCGGCGCATGCCGTCGACATTACGATCGGCCTGTTTCTGATCGCGATGGTGCCGGTGCGGCACTGGCTGGCGCGTCATCAGATCAAGACGCAGCTCTGGCACCTGGCCGTCGGCGGCGCCGTCATCGGCTATCTCACGGGGATCGTGGTCTCGACCGGTCCGCTCAGCGTGCCGCTGTTTTTGTTCTACGGCCTGACCAAGGGCGCGTTCCTCGCCACGGAGGCGGCGAGTTCGCTTGGCCTCTATGTGAGCAAGTCGATCACCTTCGAACGCTTCGGCGCACTGACGGCCGATGTCGCGCTGAAAGGCCTGATCGCCGGCTCCTCGCTGATGTTCGGCGCCTTCGTCGCCAAGCGCTTCGTGCTGCGGCTCGAACCCGACATGTTCCGGCTGCTGATGGACGGCATCATGGTGGCCGCCGGCCTCTCCCTGCTGTGGTCGGCTTTCGCCTGAATGGCGCAAGCATCGCGGGTATTTTGGCGCAACGTTTGCTACCTAACGCAGCGGAACCGCCTGGAGCAAGGTGCATGACCAGAGACGTTCAGATTTGGGAGCAGACATCTTGAGCATCGTGGCTGACACCGCCGATTTCAGCGGGCCGGAGCGCACAGCGCCGGCGCGGACCGGCGCACAACAAGACACCCTGAAATTCGCCGAGGCGGCGTTGGCGGGCAGCAAGCAGGAGGGCCTGCTGCTCGCGGTTCGCGCGCGCTGGGTCGCGCTCGCGGTGACCGCCCTGACGCTGCCGGTCATCAATCCGAATTGGGAGGTGATCTATTACGTGGCGATGCTCGGCCTGTTCGCGCTGATTGGATGGGCCCAGCTGAGGGTCGGCAAGGCCGGCCGCTCTCCGGCCGAACTGGCGCTGATGTTTTGCGATCTCGCGCTGCTGACGTTCCTGAGCGTGGTGCCCAATCCCTGGAGCACGGTGAACTGGCCGCTTGCGATGCAGTACCGTTTCGACAGCTTCATCTATTTCTTCATCTTCCTCGCCACGTCCACGCTGGCCTATTCGTGGCGCACGGTGGCGACGATGGGCGTGTGGACGTCGGTGCTGTGGGCGATCGGCGTCGGCTGGGTCTATTGGCAGCCGGAAACCCACGCGGCGCTGTCCGAACGCGTGCGCGCCGCCGTCGGCTCCGACGTCAGGCTGTTCGACATCATCGACCCCGCCTCGATCAATTTCGGCGCGCGCTTCCAGCAGATCACGGTGTTCCTGATCGTCGCGGTGACGCTGGCGCTGGCGGCGCGCCGCTCGAACGCGCTGCTGATGAGCCACGCTGGCCTCGAACGCGAACGCACCAATCTGGCGCGCTATTTCTCGCCCAACGTGGTCGAGCAATTGTCGCAGAACGACGAACCGCTCAAGCAGGTGCGGACACAGAACGTCGCGGTGCTGTTCGCCGATATCGTCGACTTCACCGCCTATGCCGACGGCCGCAGCCCGATCGAGGTGATCGGCACGCTGCGGCACTTTCACGAGCGGATGGAGCGCGAGGTGTTCCGGCATGGCGGCACGCTCGACAAATATCTCGGCGACGGCCTGATGGCGACGTTCGGCACGCCGTTCGCCGGCGGGTGCGACGCCGTCAATGCGCTGCGCTGTGCGCAGGCCATGATCGGCGCGATCGCCGACCTCAATCTCGACCGAAACAGCCGCGGCGAGCCGCCGATCCGCGTCAGCATCGGACTGCACTATGGCGAGGTCGTGCTCGGCGATATCGGATTGAACCGGCTGGAATTCGCCGTGATCGGCAGCGCGGTCAACGCCGCCAGCCGCCTCGAAGCCCTGACGCGCGAATTCGGATGCGCGCTGGTGGCGAGCGACGATCTGGTGCAGCGGGCACGGACGGAAGCCGGCAGTTCGCATGCCGACTTCGCGCATCTAGCCGAGAAGCCGGCAAGGGCCATTCGCGGGCTGGAGCAGCCGGTGGGCATATGGACGCGGGAGTATGTGGTGGCGTGAGGCGGTGAGTTGACCCCATGCGCATTGCGGTTCTTTTCATGCTATGACGCATCGCCCGCGCGACTTGAAAGCGACTCACCCCCTTTATGGCCAAATCCACCCTCTCCTTTGTCTGCCAGAACTGCGGCGCGGCGTATAATCGCTGGCAGGGGAAGTGCGAATCTTGCGGCGAGTGGAACACGCTCAGCGAAGAGGACACCACCGGCGCGACCTCGATGCCGGTTTCGATCCGCTCCAAACGCAAGGGGCGGACGTTCAAGCTGGAATCGCTGACCGGGCAGTCGCAGGACGCCCCTCGCCTGTCCTCGGGCATGACCGAGCTCGACCGCGTCACCGGCGGCGGGTTCGTGCGTGGTTCGGTTCTTTTGGTCGGCGGCGATCCCGGTATCGGCAAATCGACATTGTTGACGCAGGCCACCAGCCTGATGGCCCGCGCCGGCCATCGCGTGGTCTACATATCCGGCGAAGAGGCCGTGGCGCAGGTTCGGCTGCGTGCCGAGCGGCTGGGGCTGGCGGATGCGCCGGTGCAGCTCGCCGCGGAAACTTCGGTGGAGGACATCGTCTCGACGCTGTCGGAGGGCGCGGTGCCGCGCCTGATCGTGATCGATTCGATCCAGACCATGTGGACCGACACGGTGGAATCGGCGCCGGGCACGGTCACCCAGGTTCGCGCCTCGGCGCAGGCGCTGATTCGTTTCGCCAAGAAATCCGGTGCTGCGATCATCCTCGTTGGCCACGTCACCAAGGACGGCCAGATCGCCGGTCCCCGCGTGGTCGAGCACATGGTGGATGCCGTGCTGTCGTTCGAGGGCGAAGGCTCGCAGCATTTCCGGATTCTTCGCGCGATGAAGAACCGCTTCGGCCCGACCGACGAAATCGGCGTGTTCGAGATGACGGGCTTGGGCCTGCGCGAAGTATCCAACCCGTCCGAACTGTTCCTGTCGGAGCGCGACCTGGGCAGTCCGGGCACGGCGGTATTTGCCGGGATCGAGGGCACGCGACCGGTGCTGGTGGAATTGCAGGCGCTGGTTGCGCCGACGACACTTGGTACACCTCGGCGAGCCGTTGTCGGCTGGGATCCGAGCCGGCTGTCGATGGTGCTGGCGGTGCTGGAGGCCCGTTGCGGCCTGGGCCTCGGCAATCGTGAC
>JAQSDT010000224.1 GCA_029946075.1 bacterium
GGCTTTCGGCTTGAGAAGCGTCTTGCAGCCGGTGCACTCGTAGAAATACTGACACGCGTCGGTCGGCATGGTCTCCATTTTGACCGTGCCGCACGACGGGCATGTGAGTGTAGATTCGAGAATGACGGTCATATCGGAGGCTCGATCCAAAACGTAAGGACGAGTAAGCCGATTGCTGCGACGAGAGCGATCTTGCTGCCCCAATCGAGCGCGGGGCGCGCGCAGACAACGCCTGGCGTGCATGCCTGGGCCCGACGTTGCCACCACATGATAAAAGCAGCCGCCGCAAGACAGATCACCGCACTATAGAATAGTGCGGTCTGGTACTGCGCTGCAAGGTAGCCGACCCCTACGAGCGAGGCGGCGCTGATCCCGAGCATCGACAGCGCGATGGGAAGCGCGCAACAGGAGGCAACACCGAAGGCGGCAAGTAAGCCGCCAGCAGCAAGGACGGTCTTGGCGGTATCCCGTCCGGATTCAGGGGAAGCCGGGGAACGGCTCAGGATTTTAATTTGTGTCACGATCGGAAAGCTACACCCTGTAGCAACTACAGACACAAGGCTGATTCCATCAAATGAAAGTGATCGTCATGCCAGGATCAGAGACGGTTCAGATCGGTGTTCTGTCGCAACGATCTGCCGTAAACATTGAGACCATCCGGCACTACGAATGCATAGGGCTTGTACCGAAGCCGCCACGAACCGGCAGCGGGTATCTACATCGCCGCCAGGATGAGGAGGCCGCGGCTGCTGACATACAGTCCGGCGGCGATGACAAATACGGCGAATACGCGAGTAAGGACGCCCTCCTTACTCGCTAGCAGGCCATGCGCTCTGGTTCCGGCCACGGCACCGGCAGCGCCGCCGGCGACAAGGAGCATGGCCACCGGCCAGTCCACCAAGCCCGACCACGCGTAGCTGGAAGCGGAAGAGAGACCGAAGGCTGTGACAGCGACTAGCGACGCACCGATAGCTTCCTTCACCTCCATGTCGGCTGCCAGCATCAGGCCCGGCACAATCAGAAAGCCGCCGCCTATGCCGAACAAGCCCGAGAGAAGGCCCACGGCGGCACCCAGACCAATGAGCCGCGGCAAGAGCCGACGTACGCTCTCGCGGCTCAGCCACACCGACGTGCCGACGACACGCGGCTTGGGCCGCAGCATCATCACTCCTACCGCGATCATGACGCCGGCGAATGGAACATCGACGTCGGCCGCTACTGGATCGAGACGCTGCCTCCCGACGTCTATCTCACCTCGTCCTACTACAGGAAATGGCACGTGCGGCTGGAGCGGCTCTGCGTCGCCCGCGGCCTGATCACGGCGGCCGAGCTGGCGTCGGGGCATGCGGCTGGCGCGGCGAAGCCGGTGAGGCAGGTCGTCCACGCGGCCAAGGCCGACGGCCTGCTGATGCGCAAGAACTACGCTCGCCCGGCGACGGCGCCGGCGCGCTTCGCGGTCGGCCAGAGCGTGCGCACAAAGAACATGCATCCGGTCTCGCACACGCGCCTGCCGCGCTTCGCGCGCGGCCACACCGGCACGATCGAGCGGATCCAGGGCTGCCATGTGTTTCCCGACGCCACCGTCGCCGAGGGAGTCGAGCGGCCGGAGTGGCTCTACACCGTGACGCCAGCAGCGTGAGGAAACTGGTGTCGGTATGCGGCGCGATGCCGAATTCGTCCTCCGCCGGACCGGGCTGCGGCGGGTAGTGCGACATGCGCAGCTTGTACTGGAAGTCGCGGAACGGCGCGTCGAAATATTCGGCCGGCAGGTCGAGCGCGCGGGCGTAGAGCCGCACCAGCTTTTGCACCAGGCGCTCCAGCCTGTCGCTGTAGCCGACGATGATCTCGCGGAAGCCGGGCAGGTCGGGCCAGCGGTTGACGCCACGAAAGCGCCGGTCGGCCCGCACGTCGGGGTGGTCGGCCGGCAGGTCGCGCGCTGTGAACAGCGCCTCGTTGAGATTGGGCTTGGTCACCGTCTGCACGGTCGAGGTGCGCAGCGTGTCTCCTTTCATCGGCAGGTAGCCGGTGTTGTGCTTGTCGAGCCTGATCTCCATCTTTTTTTCCAGCGGCTGGGCGTGGAAAAGGGCAGCCTGGCGGAAGACCTCGCGGATCTGCGCGCGCGGCACGCCGTGATTGACGATGAAGTAGAAGCCGATTTCGGTCAGCGCAATGCGCAAGTCCTGCGCGGTGCGGTCCAGCGCCCCGGCCTCGCCCGCCAGGTAGGGGCCGAGATCGATGACAGGAATGGTTTCCGTGCTCGCCATGACCGTTACTCCTTGCCGTAACCGCCGCCGCCCGAGGTCTCCATTATGACGCGATCGCCCGCCGCCAGCGCGAGGTTTTCCTTGCCTGACAATTCCCGGCTGCCACCCGCGGCGCGATGCAGCGTGACACGGAAAGGCGCGCCGTTGGCTCCGCCCTGCAATCCATAGGGCGGCACGACGCGGCGCTCGAACATGGTGGTGAGCGACAGGCCATCGACCAGTACCGTGTAGGCGCGGATCATGCCGGCGCCGCCGCGATGCCGGCCGGCGCCACCCGAATCGGGCCGCAGCCGCTGCTCGTCGACACGGATCATGTATTCGGCTTCGACGATCTCGACCGGCGTGTTCATCGTGTTGGTCAGAGGGACCCGCACCACCGGCACGCCGTCGCGGTCGGCGCGTGCGCCTTCGCCGCCGCCATGGGTCTCGTAGAATGTGCCGGTCGCGCCGTCGCGCCGCTTGCCGCCGAAGATCAGCAGGCCGGCCGTCGTCGAGCCGCCGGCCGTCAGTCGCTCCGGCACGGCCTTCTCGAAGGCACGCATGATGGCATCGACGGCGCGCTGCGAGGTCTCGTGGTTGCCGCCGACCACCGGTTTGTCGATGCCGGGTTCGAGGATGGAGCCGGGGCGCGTGTGGACCTCCAGCGAGCGGTAGCAGCCGCCGTTGGGCTGGATCTCCGGTCCGGCGACCGCCTTGATGGCGTAGTAGACCGCCGCCATCGCAACGAAAGGTGTGGTGTTGAGCGGGCCGGCGACGGCATCGTCTGTTGCGCTGAAATCGAAGCTCGCCCGGTCGCCGGTGATCTCGACGCGTACGCGGATGGCCGCGGGCTGCCCGTCCGGTCCGTCGTCGTCGAGGAAATCCTCGCCCTCGTAGACGCCGTCGGGCAGGCCGGCGATCGCCTCGCGCATCTGCGCCTCGGAAAGCTCGTCCAGCCTGTCGAGCGCCGCGCGGATCGTGGCGGCGCCGTGCTCCTCACCCAGCCGCAGCAAGCGTGCCTCGGCCGCCCGCGTCGAGGCCATCTGGGCCATCAGGTCGCCCTCGCGTTCGGCCGGGCCGCGCAGATTGGCCAGCAGGAAGTCGCGTTTCTCCTCGTCGATGCCGTCGGCGGTGAAGAGGCGCAGCGGCGGAATTCGCACGCCCTCCTGCCAGGTCTCGGTCGCGGCGGCGAAATAGCTGCCGGCCCAGGCGCCGCCGATGTCGCCCCAGTGGGCGAGGCTGACGGCAAAAGCGAAGAGCTGGCCCTCCAGGAAGATCGGCCGGATCGCCTTGACGTCCGGCAGGTGGTTGCCGCCGACCTCCGGCAGGTTTAGGAACCACACATCGCCGGGTTTCATCCGCGCGGCGGGCACGCGCTCGAGGAACTTCTTCACGGTGAAGCTCATGACGCCGAGATGGATCGGGATGTCGCGGCCCTGCGCGATGAGGTCGCCCTTGTGGTCGGTGATGGCCGACGACAGGTCGCCGGCCTCGCGCAGCAGCGGCGAGCGGGCCGAGCGCATGACGACGAACGACATCTCCTCGGCCGCCGCCGTCAGCGCATGGCGGATGACCTCGACGGTGAAGGGATCGATCGCGTTCTTCATGCCCCGCCCTCCTTGATCCAGAGATGGCCTGTGGCGTCGGCGCTGAGGACGTAGCCGGGCGGAACGACTATCGTCGACCAGGCATCCTCGACGACGGCCGGGCCGGCGATCCGCGTGCCGGGCGGCAGGCGGTCGCGATCGAAGCGCGGCGTTTGGTGCGGCGCCGAGGGCTCGAACCAGCAGGGACCGACGCTGGTCGGCTCCGGCCTGCCCCGCTGCTCGGCAAGTGGTCCGAATTTGGTGCGACGGGCGACCAGGGCCCGCATGCGCAGGCTCTGCATCTCCCAATGCTCCTCGGTGGCGTAGCCGTAGATCTCGCGATGCCGGATGCGGAAGTCGCGGCCCAGTGTCTGCAAATCCAGCGGCTCTACGAAGGGCACTTCGACGGCATAGCTTTGGCCGACATAGCGCACTAGGGCCGTGCGCTCGACGGTGATCTCGCCCGCGCCGTGCCCCTGGCGCTGCAATGGCTCCATCAGCGTCGCCAGCATGCCGTCATGCATTGCGTCGAAGCGGGCGGCATTCCACTGGGTGCTGAGCAGCCGCACCGCCTGCTGCTGGGTGTAGCTCATGTCGGCCACGATGCAGCCCAGGGCGGAAAAGCCGGAGGAAAAGCGCGGCACGACGATCTCGGCGATGCCGAACTCGCGGGCGAGGCGGGCGGCGTGCATCGGTCCGGCGCCGCCGAAGGCCAGCAGCGTGCATTGCCGGCCGTCGACGCCGCGCTCGACGGTGACGCGCGCCAGCGCCCGCACCATCGTGGCATTGGCGACACGCTGCACGCCCAGCGCCAGTTCGACGGTGCTGACGCCAAGACGCCTGGCGAGCGGCGCGAGTGACGCTTCCGCCGCCGCGACATCGAGCGTGATGGCGCCACCGAGGCGGCGTGACGTGTTGAGATAGCCCAGCACCGCGTTGGCGTCGGTGACGGTTGGCTGAGTGCCGCCACGGCCGTAGACGGCCGGGCCGGGCTCGGCGCCGGCGCTCTCTGGGCCGATCGACAGGCCGCCCGTCGCCATCGTCACCAGGGAGCCGCCGCCGGCGCCGATCGATTCGACGGCGACCATGGGCTGGCGCACCGGGCGGCCGGCGATCTTGGAATCGGTGGAGATTTCCGCAGCACCGCCGACGATGAGGCAGACGTCGGTCGTCGTGCCGCCCATGTCGAAACTAAGGACCTTCGCGAGACCCAGCGAGGCCGCGACGTGCGCGGCAGCCGAAACACCGGCGGCGGGACCGGACAGCGCCATGGCGAGCGGTCGCCGGGCAGCGGCTTCCGGCGAGGCCATGCCGCCCGCCGAATGCATGACGTGCAGGCGCGCTCCCTTGACTTCGCGCTGCAGGCGGTCGAGGTAGCGAGCGGCGATCGGCATGACGGAGGCATTGAGCACGGTCGTGGCGGTGCGCTCAAACTCACGGGTCCCCGGATTCACTTCATGGGACAGTGAGATGAAAGGCAGGGACGCCGCCAACGCCGCGCCGATGGCGCG
>JAQSDT010000225.1 GCA_029946075.1 bacterium
AAGAAGGCTTCATAGCGACGGGGCAAGGCGATGCTGGATCACGTCTCCATCACGGTTTCCGACATCGCCGCCGCCGAACCTTTCTATGACGCCATCATGAAGGCGCTCGGCGTCGTCAAGGTCGGCCGACGCGAGGACTGGCTCGGCTATGGCGAGCGCGCCCGTCCGGCCTATCCCGACCGCGTCTACATCTCGATCCGCAAGGGTGCAAAGCCCGAGGAGGCGTTCGGCCGGCACTGGTGCTTCAAGGCGAAGTGGCGGACCCAGGTCGACATGTTCTGGGACGCCGGCATCGCGGCCGGCGGCACCGACGACGGTGCGCCGGGTCTGCGCGATTATCACGCGTCCTATTACGCGGCGTTCCTGCGCGATCCCGATGGCAATCGCATCGAGGCCGTGTGCCACCATCCGGTGTAGGTTTCAGATACCGTCGCCGATCCGGACCGGGTTTTCCTGTCATTGCAATTCTGCAATGCGGCTGATGACGGGTGACGGTCCGGAACAGGCGGCGACGTTCCTGGACGTGAAGATCAGCACCGTGCGCTGGCATCTGGCGTCGATGTTCCGCAAGACCGGTACCAAGCGGCAGGCCGAACTGGTGCGCTTGCTGCTGTCGTTGGCCATGATCTGAGCGGATCATCGCGAAATTGTGTTTACGTAGGATGGGTGGAGCGAAGCGATACCCATCGCCCCTTGCGCCGGCATTGATGGGTATCGCTGCGCTCCACCCATCCTACCGATCTCACCTGCTTCAAAACCGCTTGCTGACGAACCGCGATGCCTTCAGCCCGTAGCGCCACGGCAGATCGACTGCTTTCGTAATCCCGATCCGCAGTCCCGTGACGATCTCGGCCTTGCCGGTGCGCGCATGCAATGCGACCGGCGGGGCATCGAGCGGCAATGCGCTGTGCGCGATGGTGATGCCGAGCGCCTCGCAGAGTTTACCCGGCCCCGAGCACAATGCACGGACATCCTCCAGGCCGCGACGCCGGCGCATCGCCGCCAGTCCATGCGTCGGCTCCAGCGCGCGGATCAGCACGGCGCTCGCCGAGCCCTCCTTTTCGCAGACGAAATTGACGCACCAGTGGATGCCGTAGGAACGGTAGACGTAGGAGAAGCCGGGCGGGCCGAACATCACCAGGTTGCGCGGCGTTGGTCCATTGAAGGAATGCGCCGCCGGGTCGGTATGGTGATAGGCCTCGACCTCGACGATGAGGCCGCCGACGCCGCCGACCAGCAGCGTCGCCCCGATCAGGTCGGGGGCCACTTCGTGGACGCTGCGGTTGAAGAACGAGCGCTTCAGGGGCTTGCCGAGCGGAGGGGCGGCGGCCTCGGCCGGCTTGGGAGTTCGAGCCATTTTCGGGTGAGAATCGTTCGTGGAACGGTTGAAAATCGTCATTATCTTGCACGTTTCTGCTAGTTTGGGCGAGCCGGATTGCGGAACGCCGCAATCGGGTTGCACAATGCTGCAATCGGGTTGCGGCGCAGCGCGCCACGGACTAGCTAGGTATTCTCGCAAACTCCGGACTGAACATGGTCGTCCTCGTCGATACCGTCTCCACCAACCAGGTGCGCCCGCGCCATCCTGAAAAGGTGAACCGGCCGGATGCGCTGTCGCCGCCGAAGCCTGACTGGATCAGGGTGCGGGCGCCGAATACCCGCGGCTATGCGGATACCCGCAAGATCGTCAAGGAGAACGGCCTCGTTACGGTGTGCGAGGAAGCGGGCTGCCCGAACATCGGCGAATGCTGGGACAAGAAGCACGCCACCTTCATGATCATGGGCGACACCTGCACGCGGGCGTGTGCGTTCTGCAACGTCAAGACCGGCATGCCCGGTGCGCTCGACGCCGCCGAACCCGAACACGTCGCGGAAGCCACCTTCAAGCTCGGGCTGGCCCACGTCGTGGTGACCTCGGTCGATCGCGACGATCTCGCCGACGGCGGCGCCGAACATTTTGCGCAGACTATTCGCGCCATCCGCGCGCGCTGCCCGACCACGACGATCGAGATTCTGACGCCGGACTTTTTGCGCAAGGAGGGCGCACTCGAACTGGTCGCACAGGCCAAGCCGGATGTGTTCAACCACAATCTGGAAACCGTGCCGTCCCGCTATTTGACGGTGCGTCCGGGTGCGCGCTACTTCCATTCGATCCGGCTGCTGCAGCGGGTCAAGGAAGTCGATCCGACCATCTTCACCAAGTCCGGCATCATGGTCGGCCTCGGCGAGGAACGCCACGAGGTGCTGCAGGTGATGGACGATCTGCGTTCGGCCGACGTCGATTTCCTCACCATCGGTCAGTACCTGCAGCCGACCCGCAAGCACCATGCCGTGATGCGCTACGTCACCCCTGACGAATTCGCCGGCTACGAGAAGGTCGCCTACACCAAGGGCTTTCTGATGGTGTCGGCGAGCCCGCTGACGCGCTCGTCGCACCATGCCGGCGAGGATTTCGCCAAGCTGCAGGCCGCGCGCATCGCCCGCGCACGCTAGCCCCGGGTCGGACCGATGCAACGTGTTCTTGTCATGGGATCGTCGGGGTCCGGCAAATCGACATTTGCGCGAAAGCTGTCCGGTATCACGGGCCTGCCGTTCGTGTCGCTGGACGCGATGTTCTGGAAGCCTGGCTGGGTCGAATCCGGCAAGGCCGAGTTTCGCGAGCGATTGACCGAAGTGGCCCTGCAGCCGGGCTGGATCATGGACGGAAATTTCCCCTCGCACCTGGTCGAACTGCGCCGCGACGCCTGCGACACCCTGATCTGGTTCGACCTGTCGCGCATGACCTGCATGCTCGGCATCATGAAGCGGATCGTCGGCAGCTATGGCCGGGTGCGGCCGGAAATGGCCGAGGGCTGCCCGGAGAAGATCGACTTCGAATTCTTCCATTATGTCTGGACCTATCGCCAGCAGCAGCGGCCAAAGCTGCTTGAGTATTTTGCGGGGCTGCGCGCCGATCAGTCGCTCGTATGCTTCACCGACCGCATACAGGCCGACGAATATCTGACGCGCGTCGAACACGAGCAGAGCCGGGCGAGTATTCACTGATGCCGCGCTTTTCCAGCAAGCGCCGGGTTCACCACACCGCGACGCAGATGTTCGATCTGGTCGCCGATGTCGAGCGCTATCCTGAATTCGTGCCGCTGTGCCAGTCGCTGAAAATCCGCCAGCGTACGGCGAAGCCTGACGGTACCGAGATCATCGTTGCCGACATGACGATATCGTTCAAGCTGGTGCGGGAATCCTTCACCAGCCGGGTGACGCTGGACCGGCCGAACCTCAAGATCATGGTCGAGTATCTGAAGGGACCGTTCAGCAATCTGGAAAACCGCTGGACCTTCGAGCCGAAGTCGGACACCGACTGCGACGTCGGTTTCTTCCTGTCCTACGAATTCAAGAGTCGTATGCTGGCGATGCTGATGGGGACGATGTTCGATGCCGCCTTTGCACGCTTTTCCACCGCCTTCGAAAAGCGGGCGGACACGATCTTCGGTCGTCCGAAGCTGGTCTCGTCGTAACAGCAGCAGGCCAGCGGGCAGGCCGGCTGGAGAGGCAGGTCTCGCATGCGCGTACTGATGACCAACTGCGCCTTGCGCGGTCGATCCGGTACCGAGATCGTGATCATCGACCTTGCTTCCGGCCTTCGACAGCGAGGCCATGAAGTCGCGGTGTTCGCACCGCTGCTTGGCCCGAGTGCCGAGATCCTCCGCCGCCGCGACATTCCCGTGACCGATCGACTCGAGGAGATTCCCTGGACTCCCGACGTTGTTCACGGTCACCACAATCATGTTCTCACAGCCGCGCTGGCGTTCTTCCAGGAAAGCCCCGGACTGTTCGTTTGCCATTCCTCGGCGTTCTGGTTCGATGGCCCGCCTCGGCTGCCACGCGTCCGAAAGCTCTGCGCCGTCGACGAAGCCTGCCGCGACCGCCTGTTGGCAGAGGCGGGATGTTCGCGCGACGAGATCGTCCTGCTGACCAATGCGGTCGACACCGGGATGTTCGCGCTGCGTGATCCGCTGCCGACAAAGCCCGCGCGGGCCTTGCTGTTGGCCAAGAACACCGCGCATGTCGCTGCGGTCCGCGAGGCGGCGCAGGGATCGGGTCTCGCGCTGGACGAGGTCGGCAGCGCATTTGGACGAGAAGTCGACGACCTCCACCTGCAGCTCGGGAAATACGACCTGGCATTTGCGACGGCGCGAATGGCGCTCGAGGCGATGGCCGTGGGGTGCGCTGTGATCGTGGTGGACGGAAGGGGCCTGGCAGGGCTGGCTACCGCGGCCACGGTGGATGACTGGCGTGTCAGGAATTTTGGCGTGAGCCTGCTGACGCGTTCCCCGACTGTGGAGGCGATCTCGGCTGAAATCGCGCGCTACGACGCAGTGGACGCATCGGCAGTGTCGACACGTATTCGCGAGGTCGCGAGCCTTTCGGGCTATGTCGATCGCGTCGAGGCCATGCACCGAGAAGTCGCTGCGGCACCGCGTCGAGTGGATCCTCCGGACGATCTGCGCGCCAGCGGTCTCTTCATGGCACAATGGCTTCGGCGGCTCGGCGAAGGCATGATTCCGGAAAACTTCGATACGCTGTTGGCGGCCAACAAGTTCGCGGCCGAGCATCGCGCCATGGTCGATGAAAATGCCGCGCTGCGCAATGACAAGGTATTGCTTCGACGCGAGATCGACGATTCGGCTGCGCGGGCGTGCGTTACCGAGCTCGAACTCGTCAGGCTTCGACGCGAGAATGAGCTGTCTCCGCTTGGCGCGCTGCGCTACCAGGTCGCCGCTTGGCGGGGACGCCTGTTTGGTCCTAAATAGAGCCTGATCGCGCCGGTCCCAATGGAAGAGGTCGAGATGTCGTCGATGCAAGGACAGCACTGCGTCATTGCAGACGACGTCGAGATCGGGAAAGGGACCCGCATCGGCAATTTCGTCTTGATCCGCGACGAGACGATCATCGGGACGAACTGCGTTGTCGGGTCGTATGTCGATATCGAGGGGGACGTCCGGATCGGCGATTTTGTCTCACTGCAGAGCCGTTGCTACATCACGCGTGGCGTCGTGATCGAGGATCACGTGTTCTGCGGTCCCGGCATCCTGACCATGAACGACAAGCGCATTACCCATCGCCGGCCCTCGATGACGTTTGTCCGCGCCGCCCCCCGAATCCTGCGCGCGGCGCGGGTCGGCGGCGGCAGTGTGCTTTGTCCCGGTGTGACGATAGGAGAGAATGCGCTGGTCGGCGCCGGCTCCGTCGTCACCCGCGACGTGCCCGACCGCACGATCGTGGTCGGCAATCCGGCGGTCGCGATTGGCAACGTAGCGGACGAT
>JAQSDT010000226.1 GCA_029946075.1 bacterium
GGCGGCGACGTCATCGGCCGCCGCCGTCTGGACACGCATTTCCTCGCCTTCGAGCAATTGGGTGCCACCGTCACCGCGACGCACCGGCTGGAATTCCGCGCCACCCGCCTCAAGGGCGCCGACGTATTCCTCGACGAGCCGAGCGTCACCGCGACCGAAAACGCGCTGGTGGCCGCCGTCGGCGCGCATGGCACCACGTTCCTGCGCAACGCGGCCTCCGAACCGCATGTGCAGGATCTGGCGCATTTCCTCGTCGCGCTCGGCGCGAAGATCGAGGGCATCGGCACCAACACCATCATCGTGCACGGCCCGGCGACGCTGGGCGGCACGACCTATTCGATCCAGCCCGACCATATCGAGGTCGGCTCACTGATCGGGCTGGCCGCCGTGACGCGTTCGCCGCTGCGGATCGCCAAAGCCGGCGTCGAGCATCTGCGCTCGATCCGGATGGGCTTCGAACGGCTCGGCATCGTCTGCGGCGTCGAGGGCGACGATCTCGTCGTTCCGTCGAACCAGACCATGAAGATTCAGGACGATTTCGGCGGCCACGTGCCAAAGCTGGAAGATCAGCCATGGCCGGCGTTCCCTGCCGACCTGATGTCGATCGCGATCGTCACCGCGACGCAGTGCGACGGCGTGATCCTGATGTTCGAGAAAATGTTCGAGTCGCGGATGTTCTTCGTCGACAAGCTGATCTCGATGGGCGCCCGCATCGTGCTGTGCGACCCGCACCGGGCGATCGTGGCGGGCCCGAGCCGGCTTCGCGGCGCGCCGATGACCTCGCCCGATATTCGCGCCGGCATGGCGATGCTGCTGGCGGCGGTCGCCGCCGAAGGCACCTCGACCATCAACAATGCCGACCAGATCGAGCGCGGCTATGAGCGCATCGAGGAGCGCCTCAACGCGCTGGGCGCAAAAATCACCCGCGTCCCCGCACGATCGTGATCGTCAGCGGCGGCGCGGCGGTTATTTCGGCCCGCTTGTTGTGATAAGCGTTCCGCCATGACCACCCTCGACAAAATCGAGCCGGCATCGCTGCCGCCCCGCGCGGCCGATGCAGCTCCCGTCAATCGGCTTGCGACCGAGCTTGCCGAAACGCTCAAGCTCTCGGTGCCGCTCGCGCTGACGCAGCTCGGGCAGATCGCAATGATGACGACCGATCTGGCGTTCATCGGCCGGCTCGGCAGCGACACGGTGGCCGCCGCGGCGCTCGGGCACACGGTGTTCTTCGTCACCTTCACCTTCGGCATGGGGCTGGTGTCGGCGGTATCGCCGCTGGCGGCGCAGGCGTTCGGTGCGCGCGATCCGCGCATGGTACGGCGTGCGCTGCGCGTCGGCCTGTGGGCGGCGCTCCTCATCGCCGTGCCGGTCATGCTGCTGCCGTTCCGCGGTGAAGCAATCCTGCTGGCGCTCGGCCAGTCGCCGACGGCCTCCAAACTGGCCCAGCAATATCTGTTCGGCCTCGCCTGGGGCATTCTGCCGGCGTTGTGGTTCATCGCGATCCGCGGCTTCATGAGCGCCGTCAACCGGCCCGAGCCGATATTGTGGATCACGCTGGCAGCGATTCCGGCCAATGCGCTGCTGGTGTATCCCTTGCTTTACGGCAAATGGGGGTTCCCCGAACTCGGCCTGTTCGGTGCGGGGCTCGCGACCAGTCTCGTCAATCTCGGGACGTTCCTCGCAGGATTGTGGTTCACGGCGCGGCGCCGGCCGTTCCGGAAATATCATGTGCTCGGCCGCATCTGGCGGATCGACTGGCCGCTGATGGGCAAGCTCGTCGTCATCGGCGCGCCGATCTCGATGTCGTTCCTGCTCGAATACGGATTGTTCGGCGGGGCCGGCCTGCTGATGGGCCTGATCAGCACCACCGCGCTCGCCGCCCACCAGATCGCGCTGCAGATCGCGGCCATTCTCTACATGGTGCCGTTCGGTATCAGCATAGCGGCAACCGTCCGGGTCGGTCATGCGGTCGGCCGCCGCGACAGCGATGCGGTACGGCGGGCCGGATATGTGGCGATCATGATCGGCGTCGTCTTCATGGCGGTGATGACGCTCGCCGTGATCCTGGGACGCTTCTTCATCGCCGAATTCTTCCTCGGCGAGCGGGTCGATGCCACGGCGGCGCTGACGGCAACGCTGCTGCTGATCGGCTCGACGTTTTTCATTGCCGACGGCATCCAGGCCGTCGCCGCCGGCGCGCTGCGCGGGATGAACGACACCCGCGTGCCGCTGCTGCTCGCGACCCTCAGCTACTGGCTGATCGGCTTTACCCTGGCCTGGATGCTCGGCTTCCGGACCTCGCTCGGCGCCGGCGGCGTCTGGGTCGGATTGTCGGTCGGCACGGTCGTCTTCGCCATTCTGCTCGTGCTGCGTTTCCGAATTCTGGCAAACAGGTTGTCCCAATGAGCGTCCGCGAAATCACCCCTGCCGTCGATATCAACGCGCTGCTGACGGGCGCGCAATTCGCCGATGCTTTTTGTGTCGATATCCGCGACCCCTTGCTCGATGCCCGCCATGCCGCAGAGCGGATGATCGGCGACCAGCCGTGGTGGGCGGAAGCGCTGGTGTCATTGCGCAACCTTCTGGTAAAACCGTTCGGCCTGAAGACATCGGGCGCGAGCGCCGCAGAGCCGCGGGACATGATCGGAATATTTCCTGTCGTCAGCCAGACTCCGGAGCGTCTGGTCGCAGGCTTCAACGACAAGCATCTGGACTTTCGCGTCGTCGTCGACGTCGCGGCGTCGAACGACACGCGCAACGTCACCGCGACGACGCTGGTCAGGACACACAACTGGCTCGGCCGGACTTATCTCGCCGTCATCATGCCGTTTCATCGCCTGATCGTACAGGCGCTGCTGCGACAGGTGGCGGGCTGAGGCGGATTGCTTCGCTGCGCCCTTGGTGACAAGCTGAGAGTCCTTATCCTTTCAGGCCTGTTCCGATGACCCTGTCCGTCGATCTGTTCTTCTCGTTTCGCAGTCCCTACAGCTATCTGGCGCTGCCGAAGACGATGCAGGTCGCCGCCGACTACGACCTGACGGTCAATCTGCGTCCGGTCTATCCGATCGCGGTGCGGATACCCGGCTTCTTCAAGCGCGCCAATCCGCAATTCGCGCGCTACGTCGTGCTCGATTCAAGCCGCGTTGCCCAGCGCGAGAACATCCCGTTCCGCTTCCCGCGCCCGGACCCCATCGTGCAGGACATGGCGACGCTCGATGTCGCCCAACATCAGCCCTACATCCACCGACTGACCCGGCTGGGAGCTGCCGCGCAAGCCGAAGGCCGCGCCTTGCCGTTCACGTACGCGATCAGCCGCGTGTTGTGGGATGGCAGCGTCACTGGCTGGAACGAGGGAGACCATCTGGCCAAAGCGGCTTCCGCAGCCGGCTTCGATCTCGCCGCGATGGACGCGGCGATCACCGCCGATCCCGATCGTTACGAGCGGATCATTGCCGACAACGAGCAAGCCCATGCCGCATCCGGCCATTGGGGCGTACCGACTTTCGTGTTCGAAAACGAACCGTTCTTCGGACAGGATCGTATCGATCTGCTGATCTGGCGCATGGGAGGCAAAGGCCTGAAGCGCCGGTAGTCAGGCCGCGATCCCTGGCGGCCTTGCCGCCGGCGTTACGCTCCACTCGACGTGACAGCGGTCGAGATCGTTGAGATTTTGCCGCATCTGCTCCAGCGAAAATCCGAGCGCGAAGAAACCCTCCGCGGCATCGATCGGTAATCCTCGGATCAAGCCGTCGCGCCGCACCGCGGTGATTTCTGCGGCATAGGCCGCCACCGCGGCAACCGCAAGCCTGACCGCGAGCGCCAGCTGGGTCTTGCGGGCCTGGAGCGATCCAAGCATGCGTTTTGAGAAGGTCTTCATGCGCCGCATTCCAGAATCTGCAGACCGCCTCTGTGGTAGACGACGCCAGGCATGGCTGATGCCCGCGGCAGCAAGGCGGCTTGAAACGTCAATTCGGCCCGCCTACCCTGTCCGGCAAAGGTGAGGAAACACGATGGCCAATGAAACTGCAACGCTCGCCGGCTATGTCGCCGATCTGAAATTCTCCGATATCCCGCCGGAAGTGCTGGAGCGCGCCAAGGTGCTGACGCTCGACTTCCTCGGCAGCGCGATCCGCGCGCGGCGCGACGCGGAATCTACGCCGTCATTGCTCAAGATGCTGGAAGCGCTGGCGCTGGACGGGAAGGGCGATTCCACCGTGTTCGGCGACAGCAAAACCTGGACGCCCGCGGTCGCCGCGCTGCTCAACGGCGCGCTCGGCCATTCCCTCGATTTCGACGACACCCACGCCGATTCCTCGCTGCATCCGAGCGCTCCCGTGGTGCCGGCGGCGTTTGCGGTCGGCGAGATGGTCGGCGCTTCCGGCCGCGACGTGCTGACTGCGATCGTGGCGGGCTATGAAGTGTGCTGCCGGCTCGGCAACGCGCTCGACCCGACCTCGCATTACGCCAAGGGCTTTCACCCGACTGCAACCGCGGGAACCTATGGTGCGGCGGCGGCGGCAGGCAAGCTGTTCGGCCTGTCGAAGGATCAACTGATCTCCGCATTCGGCGTCTCCGGCAGCCAGGCCGCCGGCTCGCTGCAGTTCCTCGTCAACGGCGCCTGGAACAAACGCTATCAGGTCGGCGCCGCCGCGATGAACGGCGTCATCGCCGCCACGCTGGCGCGCAACGATTTCATCGGCTCCAGCGAATCCGTCGAAGGCAAGCATGGCCTGCTGGTCGGCTACAGCGACGACGCGCACCCGGAGAAAGCCACCGCCGGCCTCGGCAAGACCTATGAGACACTCAAGATCGGCGTAAAACCCTATCCGAGCTGCCGCTATACCCATGCGGCGCTGGACGCGCTGATCGCGATGCGCCGGGAACACAATCTGACGCCGGACCAGATCAAGCGCGTCGAGATCGGCCTGCACCGCAACGGCATCACGCTGACCGGCGACGCCGCCACCAAGCGGCACCCGACCTCGATCGTCGGCGGGCAGTTCTCGATGTTCTTCACCGGCGCGCTGGCGCTCGATCAGGGCCGCTTCGGCTGGGACGATTACGAACGGCTCGGCGATGCCGCCGTCAATGCGCTCGCCGACAAGTTCGACGTGGTGCAGGACGACCGCCTCGAGATCGGCCGCACCCATCCGTTCGGCGCCCGCGTTTCGATCACCACCGACGACGGCGTGCACGAGCGGCTCTATGCCGATCCTTCCGGAGAGCCGAACTCGTTCCCCGACGCGCAGGCGATGCAGCAGAAGTTTCTCACGCTCGCCCGCCCGGTGCTGAACGGCCGCGCCGATCAG
>JAQSDT010000227.1 GCA_029946075.1 bacterium
AGGCAGATCGACGACAACCCGGTCCAGATCGAAAACTACGGCAAGCTGCGCAAGGCGATCGAACAGCGCATGATCGAATTCGCGCGTGGCATCGATCGCATCAAGAACAACGACGTCGCCGCCAGCGTGACTGTGCTGCGTAACGGCACCGCGACCGACGCGGTGCAAACGATCGCCGAAACCGGCCGCGCGATCCGTACCGAGGAAGATCGCCTGTTCGCCCTGCGGACGGCGGATGCCGACCGCTCGCAAGTGCTCGCCTCGTCCCTGACCATCGCCGGCTCCGGGCTCGTCGTCGCCCTCGCCGGCATCTCGATTTTCCTGGTACGACGCTCCGCGCGTGCGCGCAACGAGGCCGAAAGCAGGCTGCGCGACAGCAACGTCAACCTCGAGACCACGGTCGACGAACGCACCGCGGACCTGCGCGAGGCCAACGACGAGATCCAGCGCTTCGCCTATATCGTCAGCCACGACCTGCGCTCACCACTCGTCAACATCATGGGTTTTACCAGCGAACTGGAGGAATTGCGCGGCGATATCTTCAAGCGCATCGCGGCCCTCGCCCGCATGGAATCCGCGGCACCGCGATCGGCGGAAAACGCCACCGACACCGCCGAGCCGGAGCTTGCTGGAGCGGACAAGCAGTTGTCGCAAGACTTCACCGAGGCGCTCGGCTTCATCAAATCCTCGATCGGCAAGATGGATCGCCTGATATCGGCGATCCTCAACCTCACCCGCGAGGGACGGCGGGAATTCGAACCGGTGTGGATCGACACGAAGGAATTCATCGAGAACATCGTCAAGACGATGGCGCATCAGGCCGTCGAGGCCGAGGCGACGATCCGGATCGACGCGCTCCCGAACATCGTCAGCGATCGTCTGGCGCTCGAGCAAATCTTCTCCAACCTGATCGACAACGCGCTCAAATACCTCAGGAACGACGTTCCCGGTGAAATCGCGGTGCGCGGCCGAACCAAGCTCGGCTTTGCGATCTTCGAGATTTCCGACAACGGCCGCGGCATCGATCCGAAGGACCATCAGCGCATCTTCGACCTGTTCCGTCGCGCCGGCACCCAGGACCGACCCGGCCAGGGCATCGGCCTCGCCCACGTCCGCGCCCTGGTGCGGCGGCTCGGAGGCACCATGTCGGTCGCATCGGAACTCAATCAGGGCAGCACGTTTACGATCACGCTGCCGATCAACTGGCAAGAAACCAACCGGAACCCACGCCCATGAGCAATCCAGTCACCATCATCATGATCGAGGACGACGAGGGTCATGCCCGCCTGATCGAGCGCAATATACGTCGATCCGGTGTCAACAACGAGATCATCCCGTTCACCAATGGTACAGCCGCGCTGGATTATTTGTTCGGCAAGGATGGGACGGGTCTCGTCCACAGGGGCAATGCGCTCCTGATCCTGCTCGATCTCAATTTGCCGGACACGTCCGGGATCGACATCCTCAAGCGGGTCAAGGAAAACAATCATTTGAAAGCGACGCCGGTGGTGGTGCTGACCACCACCGACGATTCCCAGGAAATCAAGCGTTGCTACGAACTCGGCTGTAACGTCTACATTACCAAGCCGGTGAACTACGAAAGCTTCGCCAACGCCATCCGCCAGCTCGGCTTGTTCTTCTCCGTCATTCAGGTACCTCCGGCCGCCACATGACCCCAGCGACGCCGACACTGCTGTATATCGACGACGATCCCGGGCTCGCCCGGCTGGTCGATCGCGGCCTGACGCGTGCCGGCTTCAGGGTTGTCCATGCCGCGGATGGCGAGCACGGCCTGGTGCGGCTGGCGCAAGGCGGTATCGACGTCGTCGCGCTCGATCAGTACATGCCCGGGCTCGACGGGCTCGAAACGCTCGAAAAGATCATGGCGATAGCGGGTGCACCGCCGGTCGTGTTCGTCACCGCCTCACAGGATTCGGCGATTGCCGTCACCGCGCTGAAGGCTGGCGCTGCGGACTATCTGGTCAAGGACACCGGCGGCGATTTCATTCCGCTGCTGCAGGTCGCCATCAACGGCGCGCTGCGGCAGGCAGCGCTGCAGCGCGCCCGCGACGAGGCCGAGGCCGAAGTTCACGCCTCGCGCGACCGTTACGCCGCGCTCGCCGCCGAGCGCGAGGTGCTGCTGCGCGAGGTCAACCACCGCGTCGGCAACTCGCTGCAGATCATCGCTTCGCTGCTGCACCTGCAGGCCAATTCGACGACCCAGGACGACGTCAAGGCGGCTCTGACCAATGCGATGGGCCGCGTCGCTGCCGTCGCGCAGGTGCATCGCCGGCTCTACACCTCGCACGATCTCAAGAGCGTGCTGCTGAATCAATATCTCGAAGCCCTGCTGGAAGACCTGCGGCGCTCCGCCGAGGGCAACCGGATGTCGCGGCTGACGCTCAAGGCCGAGGCGATCGAGATCGATCCCGACCGCGCGGTCGCGATCGGCATCATCGTCAACGAACTGGTCATGAACGCCGTCAAATACGCCTATCCCGACGGCGCCGGGCCGATCCATGTCGAGCTCAAGCCCGACGGCGACGACATCCTGGTGTCGATCGCGGACGACGGCGTCGGTCTCAACGTCAAGGTCGACCCCCGTTCTACCGGCATGGGCCAGCGCATCGTCAGCGCGATGGCCTCCAAGCTGAACGCCAATGTGGAACGCGACCCCACCCATCAGGGCACGCGGATCGTGCTGCGCTTCGGCCGTGTGCCGGCGCATGCGGCGAAATCGAGCAGCGCCGCGGCAGGCTGACGCCCTCAAAGCGTTTTAGGGCGAGGTGGATACCGGTTCGCGTCAAGAAGGCATGTCAAACAAGGAGCGATAGCCTCGCTATTTCACCGTGGCGCCCGACGCCTGGATGATCTTGCTCCACTTCGTGGTCTCCTCGGCGAGGAATTGGCCGAAGGCATCGCCTGAAACGGTTCCGGGTTCGGCGCCGAGTTCGCCAAACCGCTTCTGCACATCGGGCGTCCGCAGGATGGTCTTGATTTCGCTGCGCAGCTTCGCAAGGGTCGGTGCCGGCGTCTTCGCCGGCGCCACCAGTCCGAACCAGGCCGAGGCGTCGAATCCCGCGATGGTTTCTGCGATCGCCGGCACGCCGGGCAGCGCGTCCGCCCGTTTCGCGCCCGCGACCGCAATCGCGGTGATGACCTTGCCCTGCACCTGCGGCAGCACCGCCGGGATATTGTCGAACATGAACGGGACCTGGCCGGCAATCAGGTCGTTCATCGCCGGCGCTGCGCCGCGATAGGGAACATGCACGATGTCGATACCGGCCATGGTCTTGAGCAATTCGCCCGCCAGATGGTTGGTCGAGCCGATACCGGACGATCCGAAATTGAGGGTGCCGGGTTTGGCGCGGGCCAACGCAACGAGTTCGCCGACATTCCTGACGCCGAGCGCGTTGTTGACGACCAGCACGATCGGCACGGACGCGATCAGCGCGACCGGCGCGAACGCCTTGGGCGGATCGAACGAAAGCGTCTTGTACAACGCCGCGTTGATGGTCAGCGGCGGCGGCGCCGTCAGCAGCAAGGTGTAGCCGTCGGCTTCCGCGTTCGCGACCGCCTCGGCGCCGATATTACCGCCGGCGCCGCCGCGATTCTCCACGACGACCGGCTGCCCGTAACGCTCGCCGAGCTTCTGCGCGACGATCCGCGCGATGATGTCGTTGGACCCGCCTGCCGGAAACGGCACGACGATCTTGACGGCGCGGTTCGGATAATCCTGTGCAACGGCGCCACCGCAGAGCAACAGAACGGCACCGATGGCCAGCAGCGAACGACGGCAAATCCGGCCCATAGGTACTCCCCGATTTTTCTCTTCTGCAGCCGATCGCCGCATCGTCGACGGGCGCCGCTATTGCAAGGGACATAGCATAGCCCCTCCGCGTCCTGCTATCCTCCGCCCATGACATCGCGCGACTCCGCCGCTTCCGAAATCACGCCCGAAGTGCTGCTGCGGGCCTATGCCTGCGGCATCTTCCCGATGGCCGAGAGCGCCGACGATCCGACGCTGTTTTGGGTCGAACCGGAACTGCGCGGCGTGATCCCGCTGGACGGCTTTCGTGTTGCTTCACGTCTGGCGCGCACCGTGCGCTCGGATGCGTTCAGCGTCACCGTCGACAAGGCCTTCAAGGCCGTCATGGCGGGCTGCGCGGCGCCGCAGCCGGGCCGCGACGACACCTGGATCAACAAGCGTATTCGTGAATTGTATTTCGGGCTCCATGAAATGGGCCATTGCCACAGCGTCGAGGTCTGGCAGAACGGCGATCTCGTCGGCGGGCTCTACGGCGTCAGTCTGGGCCGCGCCTTCTTCGGCGAGAGCATGTTTCACCACGCCCGCGACGCATCGAAGGTGGCGCTGGTGCATCTGGTGGCGCGGCTGATCGTCGGCGGCTTCGAGTTGCTCGACACGCAATATGTCACCGAGCACCTGCGCAGTTTCGGCGCCGTGGAAATACCGCGGCGGCGCTATCGCACGCTGCTCGACAAGGCGATCGCGGGCGAGCCCGCGGATTTTCTGAGATGGCCGGCCGATCAGCCCCGCAGCGGCGAGGACGCGCTGGCCGTGATCGCCTCGCGCGCCTAATTCCCGAACAGACCACCGAACAATCCGCCCGGCCGCTGCTGCGGCGGGGGCGGCGGCGCCTGCTGCTGCTGGAATTGCGGCTGCGGCGGCGGTGACGACGCTGGCGGGCGCGGTGCGGCCTGCCTCGGGGGCGGCGGCGGGCGCTTCTGCTGGACCGGTGGCGGCGGCGGCTTCGGCGGATCGGGCTGCGCGCTGACAATGGTCTGGTCCGGCACCTTACAGTCGGTCAGCCAGATATCGTAGATCGGATGCTCGACGCCATGCAGGCCGGGGCTGGCGGCATACATCCAGCCCGAAAAGATCCGCTTCACCTCGCCCTGCAGCGTGATCTCGTCGACCTCGACGAACGCGTCGGTGTTGGCGGCTTCGGTCGAGGGGCGCGTGTAGCAGGCGGCCGTCTTCACGCGGAGCGCGCCGAACTGCACGGTCTCGCCGATATCCTCGTCGAAATTGATGATACGGCCGGTGATCTTGTCGAGCCCGGAGAAGCTGGCCTTCTTGTTGGTGACCTTGGAGGCCGGCGGTTCGGACACCACCTCGTCGCCCGGCTGCAGCGAGGCCGGCGTTTGCGGCACGCTCTTGGGCTGGCGCTGGCCCGGCGGCAACCCCGGCAGCGGTGCGCCTGCAGGCGGCGCGTTGGCGACACCGGGACCGCCCGGCTGCGGCGGCTGCACGGCGATGCCCGGCTGTTCTACTGGGAC
>JAQSDT010000228.1 GCA_029946075.1 bacterium
CGCCCCCGAGCCCTGTTTGGCCCAGTTGGCCTCGCGCGCCAGCACCACGAAGCGCGTGGTGTTGTGGGCCTCGTCCTCGACGTCCTCAGCGAGGATATCGAGGCCATAGATCTTTGCGGCCAGTCGTGAAGCGATCGCGGCGACGGTCTTGTCCTTGCGTTCGGAGACGTCGCGGGCGCTGCCGGCGGTATCGGCGGCGACGATCGGCTTGATGCCGAGCTTGCGGATGATGCGGCGGCACTGGCCGAGTGCGTGGACGTGACTCTCGACCGTCTTGATCTCGTCCAGCTTGACGCCGGGGATCGCCATCAACTGGTGCCGGATCGGCAAAAACCATTCGCCGACGATGAACAGTCCGGAAGCCGGCAGCAAATGGTGGATGTCGGCGACGCGCCCCGCCACCGAATTCTCGATCGGGATCATGCCGAGATCGGCTTCGCCCGAGGAGATCGCAGCCAGGGCATCCTCGAAGGTCGCGCAGGGGAGCGGCTCCGCGTCCGGATAGGCCTCGACGATGGCGATGTGGGAATTGGCGCCAGGCTCGCCCTGGAATGCGATTTTGAGCTTTTTGGTCATGTCTCGTTTCTCTGCCGGGCTGCTTTTAACAGCGGCTCAGCCTTTTGCCAGCATCTGGCGGGCGGTTTCGAGGTCGTGGGGGGTGTCGACCCCGAGGGGCACCGAATTCACCAGCGCGCCGTCGATCCGCATGCCGGCCTCCAGCGCCCGGAGCTGCTCGAGCTTCTCGCGCGTTTCCAGCACCGAGGGCGGCAGCTTGACGAAGCGTTCCAGTGCGGCGCGGCGATAGGCGTAAAGTCCGATGTGGTGATAGCGCGGGCCATCGCCGTAGGGCGCGGTGGCCCGGGTAAAATACAGCGCCCGCAGTCTCTGGCCGCCCAGTGGCGAGCCGATCAACTTCACCACGCTGGGATTGGTATGCTCTTCTTCCTTGCGGATCTCGGCAGCCAGCGTTCCGATATCGACCTTGGGATCATCGAGCAGGTCAAGCGAGGCACGAATATCGCCCGGGGGAATTGTCGGCAGGTCGCCCTGGACATTGACCACGATCTCGATCTTGCCGTCCGGGTCGATCGTCCGCAGCGCCTCGTAGATCCGGTCCGAGCCGGAAGGGTGGTCGGCGCGGGTCATAACGGCCTCGCCGCCATGGGCCGTCACGGCGGCAGCGATTTCCGGCGTGTCGGTGGCGACCGCGACCCGGCCGATTTTGGCCTCTTCGGCCCGCCGCAGCACATGGACGATCATCGGCAGGCCGGCGATATCCAGGAGCGGCTTGCCGGGCAGGCGGGTCGCCGCCATACGGGCGGGAATCAGCACCAAAGTGCGGGTTTCGGTCATCGGAGCGGGGGCCAGGGCGGCCCGCAAAACAGGCCGTAAATAATGGTGATTGGCGGAAAGCCGGGGCGTTTATACGGGTTGCCAGAGCCCGGGCAAACCGATATCTCAACCTTGCTGAGGGTGCGGCGCAAAAGCTGATTCCTGACGCGCATTCGCGGCCGTTTTCCCGGCCTTCAGTCGATCTTTCCGGCCCGGAGCCTGATCCGTTATGGACTCCTTCGAACTCAACAAAATTCTCGGTGCCATCCTCAGCACCTGCCTCGTATTGCTCGTGACGAGCTTTGCCGCCCACGCGATCTTCGCGCCGGTGAAGCCGGAAAAGCCGGGCTTCGAGATCGCCGTGAAGGAAGACTCGCATGGCGGCGGTTCGAAGGAAGCTGCGGCGCCGTCCGAGCCGATCGAAAAGCTGATGCAGACCGCGACCGTCGAGAAGGGCGCCGCTGCCGCCAAGAAGTGCGCCGCCTGCCACACCTTCGAAAAGGGTGGTCCGAACCGCGTTGGTCCGAACCTCTACGGCGTCCTGAACGAGCCGAAGGGCGCTGGCCGCGGCGGGTTCAACTTCTCCGCCGCCATGAAGGGCAAGGGCGGCACCTGGACCTATGACGACCTCAACAAGTTTCTCGCCAACCCCAAGGGCTTCGTCCCGGGCACCGCGATGGGCTTTGCCGGCATCACCAAGGACGGCGAACGCGCCGACGTGATCGCCTATCTGCGCAGCCTTGCCGACGCCCCGGCCCCGCTACCGACGGCGGCCAAGTAAGATTTCGAAAGTCCAACATGGACTTCGGTGAGGACGGCCAGGCATCGCCTGGCCGTTTGCGTATGGTGATCGCGTTGTCGTTATCGGGACGTTTCGCCGCAGTATGATAGTTCCCATGTTGATATCATGAGGAAAAAGCAACGTATTCTGTCGAAACCTTGCCTTATATTGGGTGCTGGCTAGCGCCCGTTCGCAACAGGATTTCTGCATTTGGCAATCACCCGACGACATCTCCTGCAAGGCAGCGCCGCCGCCGCGATGGCCCCGGCGCTCGGGCTCACTCCGGGAAACTCAATTCTTTCGCCGGCCCACGCACAGTCGGGCGCACAACCTGTGTGGCGGCATGCGCTGTCGCTGTTCGGCGAGGTGAAGTACCTGGCGGACTTCAAGCGGTTCGACTACGTCAATCCCGCTGCACCCAAGGGCGGCGTCGCGCGCCAGATTCTGGTCGGCACCTTTGACAGCTTCAACGTCCCGATCTCGAGCGTCAAAGGACAACTCGGAGCGGCGGTTCGGCTGACCTACGAGCAGCTGATGACATCGTCGCTCGACGAAGTCTCGACCGAGTACGGCATGCTGGCGGAAGCCGCGAGCCATCCCGACGATTTCTCCCATGTGATCTACCGCCTCCGGCCGCAGGCCAAATGGCATGACGGCAAGCCGGTGACGGCGGACGATGTGATCTTCTCGTTCGATGCCTTCAAGCAATACGACCCGATGTTCTCGGCCTACTACAAGCATGTGGTGAAGGCCGAGAAACTCGGCGACCGCGAGGTGAAGTTCAGCTTCGACATGCCCGGCAATCGCGAACTGCCGCAGATCGTCGGGCAACTCACCGTGCTGCCGAAGCATTGGTGGGAGGGGACGGATGCCCAGGGCCGCAAGCGCGACATCTCCGCGACCACGCTCGAAATCCCGCTGGGATCGGGCGCCTACCGGGTGAAGGAATTCGTTGCCGGACGTTCGGTCGTCATGGAGCGGGTGAAGGATTACTGGGGCCGCGATCTGCCGGTGAATATCGGCCGCAACAATTTCGACGAGCTGCGCTACGAATATTTCCGCGACGCGACAGTGGCTGTCGAGGCGTTCAAGGGCGACCAGGTCGACTGGCGAACCGAGAACAGCGCCAAATCCTGGGCGACCGCCTACGATTTTCCGGCGGTTACCGAAGGCCGCGTGGTGAAGGAAGAATTCCCGATCCGCAGCTCCGGCGTGATGCAGGCCTTCGTTCTGAATATCCGGCGCGACAAGTTCAAGGACGCGCGGGTGCGTCGTGCGCTGAATTTTGCCTTCGATTTCGAAGAGATGAACAAGCAGATCTTCTTCGACCAGTACAAGCGCATCAGCAGCTATTTCGACGGTACCGAGCTCGCTGCCAGCGGCCTGCCGCAAGGCAAGGAGCTGGAGATCCTCGAAACCGTTCGGAGCGAAGTGCCGCCCGAAGTCTTCACCAAGGCCTACACGAATCCCGTCGGCGGCAACGCCGAAGCGGTGCGCGAGAATTTGCGCGAAGCCATGCGCCTGATGAAGGAGGCCGGCTACGAGGTGCGCGAACGCAAGCTGATCGACACCAAAACCGGCAAGCCGTTCGAGCTCGAACTGCTCGCCGGCGAGCCGACGATGGAGCGGGTGGCGCTGTTCTTCAAGCCGTCGCTGGAGCGTCTCGGCATCAACGTCAGCGTCCGCACGATCGATCCGACGCAGTTCGAGAACCGGGTCCGGGGCTGGGATTTCGACATCATCGTCTCGTCATGGGGCCAGTCATTGTCGCCGGGCAACGAGCAGCGCGAATATTGGGGCTCGCAGGCCGCCGACATGGCGGGATCGCGCAACATCGTCGGCATCAAGAATCCGGCGGTCGACAAGCTGATCGAGCGCGTGATCTTTGCAAAGGATCGCGACGATCTGGTCGCCGCGACCAAGGCACTCGACCGGGTCCTGCTCTGGAATCACTACGTCGTGCCGCAGTGGAATTATCCCAAGGTTCGCACCGCTCGCTGGGATCGTTTCGGCCGGCCGGCCGAGTTGCCGAAATACGGCGCCTCCGGCTTTCCGACGATCTGGTGGTGGGATGCCGAGAAGGCAGCGAAGATCGGAAAGCGCAGTTGAAGGATTTGCGCAAGGAATCGCCCGAGGAATCGCCGATGGCGTCGTTCAATCGCCGGCATGTGCTCGGTCTCGGTCTCGGCGCGCTCAGCGCTGCCAGCCTCGGCCCCGTCAAGGCCGCGTCGGAAACGGGCAGCGAAACCCACGGCATGTCGGTGTTCGGCGATCTCAAATATCCGGCCGACTTCAAGCATTTCGACTACGTCAATCCGGACGCGCCGAAGGGTGGCCTGTTCTCCACGATCCCGTCGATTCGCGCCTACAACCAGTCTTTCCAGACCTTCAATTCGTTCAACGCCTTCATCCTCAAGGGCGAAGGCGCAAAGGGTATGGAGCTGACCTTCGACGCGCTGATGGTGCGCGCCAGCGATGAGCCTGACGCGATGTACGGTCTCGTGGCGAAGTCGGTGTGGATCTCGCCCGACAAGCTTACCTATCGTTTCACGATACGCCCCGAGGCCCGTTTCCACGACGGCTCGAAAATGACGGCGCATGACGTCGCCTTCTCGCTGAATACGCTGAAGGAGAAGGGCCATCCGCTGATCGTGGTGCAGCTGCGCGACTTCGTGAAGGCCGACGCGCTCGATGATGCCACGGTCGCCGTGGTGTTTGCGCCCAACCGCGCGCGCGACGTACCGTTGTATGTCGCGAGCCTGCCGATCTTCTCCAGGGCGTATTACGCAAACCGGACCTTCGAGGAATCGACCGTCGATATTCCGCTCGGCTCGGGCCCGTACAAGGTCGGCAAATACGAGATCAACCGCTACGTGGAATACGACCGCGTCAGGGATTGGTGGGCGGCAAACCTGCCCGTCAGCCGCGGCAGCTACAATTTCGATACCGTGCGCTACGAATTCTATCGCGACCGCGACGTCGCGTTCGAAGGGTTCAGCGGCAAGAGTTATCTCTACCGCGAGGAGTTCACGGCGCGGATCTGGGCCACGCGCTACGATTTTCCCGGCATCAAGGACGGCCGCGTCAAGCGCGAAACCCTGCCGGACGAATTGCCGTCCGGCGGGCAGGGCTGGTTCTTCAATACCCGTCGCGACAAGTTCAGAGACCCGAGGG
>JAQSDT010000229.1 GCA_029946075.1 bacterium
TCTGGGCCCGCGGATCGGGCGGCAGATCGATCTCGTCGGCGGCCGTTCCGTGCTGTCGATTTCGAACGTGACGCTGGCCGCGGGGCTGGTGCTGCTCGGCCTCAGCTATTCCGTGCCGGTTCTCGTCGTCGCGTGGCTGCTGCTCGGCATCGGCATGGGCGCCGGCCTCTACGACGCCGCGTTCGGCGCGCTTGGCCGCATCTACGGCGACCGCGCGCGACGCGCCATCACCGGCATCACCCTGATCGCGGGTTTTGCCTCGACCGTAGGCTGGCCGTTGACGGCGTGGGGGCTGGAAAGCATCGGCTGGCGCAACACCTGCTTTGCCTGGGCGGCAGCGCATATGCTGATCGGACTGCCGATCAACTGGCTGATGCTGCCACCGGTCGCCGGCGCCAGGGCCGCGGTTGCCGCCGCCGTCAAGCCGCACATTCCGCTCGACCGCACCATGATGCTGCTGGCATTCGCCTTCGCCGCCGCGTGGTCCGTCACCGGCGCGATGGCCGCGCATCTGCCGCGTATTCTGGAAGCGGCCGGCGCGACCTCGCTGCAGGCCGTGGCCGCCGGTGCGCTGATCGGCCCGGCGCAGGTCGCGGCGCGAATCTTCGAGGCGAGTTTTCTCAGCCGCTATCACCCGCTGGTGTCGGGCAGATTGGCCTGCCTCACGCACCCCATCGGCGCGGCGATCCTTGGGCTTGCAGGCGGCGGCGCGGCCAGCGTGTTCGCGGTGTTTCACGGCACCGGCAACGGCATCCTGACCATTGCGCGCGGCACGATGCCACTCGCGATCTTCGGCCCGCAAAACTACGCCTACCGTCTCGGCATCATCGGCGCCCCGGCGCGGATCGCGCAGGCCGGCGCGCCGCTGGCATTCAGCCTGCTGATCGACGTGATGGGCAGCCGCGTGCTGATGGTCTCGTCGGCACTCAGCGTGGCGGCGCTGCTGGCCATGCTCTTGCTGCGTTCCCCGCCACCGCCGGCAGAAGCGTAAACATCGCGCGATCACGCATGCGCACTATCGCGTCAATCCATCGCCAAATTTCAATCAATTGTTCCGATCCGGCATAGCCTGCCGCTAACAGATTGCTGGCATCTAGGGATGCATGGACGACGTCGCTCGTTTGCGTGAACTGGAATCCGACTGCCGCCGGCGGGCGCTCAGCGAACCCGGCAAGCGATGGTACTGGCTGGCGCAGGCCGCCCGTTATCAGGTGCAGGCGGATCAGCGCGACACCGCGCGCTTCGCCGAGGACGTCGTCATTCCCGAGATCAGGCTGGCCCCCGACCGCGACCTGCGCCGCTGCAACGAGCCTTCGCTCCGGCGGGAACGCGCGGTCGCGCGGCGGTCAGCCGCCCTGCTCTTCCGGCGGCTTGATGTGGCGGAACGAGTACAGCAGCGCCAGATCGTAGGCGATCTTGAGCGTACCGCAGACCACCAGCGGCAATCCTGAAAACGCCGTCATCAGCAGTGCGCCCGAGATCGCCGGACTGATCGCGGAGGCCAGGCTGCGCGGCACCGCGGTGACGCTGGCGGCCGCCGGGCGTTCCGCCGGGGTCACCACGGCCATCACGTAGGAGGTGCGGGTCGGCACGTCCATCTGCGACAGCGCCGAGCGCAGCAGCAGCAATCCGAGCGCGACATAGAGGTTCGGGGCAAACGCCGCCAGGATCAAGAAGATGCTGGAGGGGATATGCGTGAACACCATGGTGTTGACGAGGCCGACGCGTTTGGCGATCCAGGCCGCGACCGGATAGGAGAACGCGCTGAGCGTACTCGACCAGAAGAAGAACAGTCCCGCCGCCGACAGCGACAGGTCGAAGCGCTCGAACAGCCACAGCACCAGCAGCGATTGCGCGACGAAGCCGCCGGCAAAGGAATCGATGCTGAACAGCGCCGCCAGTCTGTAGACGGTGCCGCGTGACGGCCCGAGCGGCGCCTGCGGCGCCCTCTCCTCGGCGCGCGCATGCGGCAATCGCCGATACAGCAGCGCGCAGACGATGCCGAGCGCCGCATAGGCGTAGAACATCAGGCGAAACGCGGCGAGCCTGGTGCTGCCGGCCGCCACCAGAAAATCCGGCAGCGAAGCCGCGAGCGAGCCCGCCGCCGCGCACAGCGCCCCGATCAGGCTGTAGCGCGCAAAGATGTGCGTGCGCGTCGCATCGGACGCGGTCCGCGCCAGCACGGCATGTTCGAGCGGGACGGCAACGCCGAGATCGCCGCCCGATGGATTGACGGTGCCGACGAAACCGACCAGCGCGATCAGCGTCAGATGCTCGACATTGGGAAACGCCAGACCCGTGACGATCATCAGCCCGGCGCCGAAGATCAGCAGCGCGCGCAGATCGTGGCGCGGCGCGATGGTGCCGATCGCGAGCGTCAGCGCCGCCGTCCCCAGCAGCGATGCGGTGGCGACGAGCCCGACCGCGACGGCGTCATAGCCGAGCGCGGTCATGTAGGCCGGCAGCACGATGATGGCAAAGCCATCGCCGAAGCCGCGCAACGCGCGGGCGATATAGAGCAGCCTGATCAGCCTGTTTGCGGTGGAAGGGTCTGGTTCGGCCAAAGTACCGGTCACGCGTGCATCCATGCGCCATCCTCGACACGTCGAGTTTGCGCAGAACTTGGACGGCGGACCGTCTGACGGGGAGCCTGCTTCGTCCCCTGTCGGCAAGCTAGGTCGAGCGGATACGTTTCGCAAGCGTTCGTAGGATGGGTGGAGCGCAGCGATACCCATCGACTTTCGAGCATGTGGCTGGATGATGGGTATCGCTGCGCTCCACCCATCCTACGGGAACCCGGTTGACAGCGAACCTCGCCATCGTCTATTTCGAACTCATGGGGGTTTTGCGATCCCCCCACGAGGCGACAAGCCCAAGTATCGCGTCCCGTTTCGTTTACGAGGGCGCAGCCATGTCTTCCTACACCACGATTTCATCCGATAAGCTTGCACGATTGATCGGCACGGCGAATGGGCCGGCGTTGATCGACGTTCGTACCGACGAGGATTTTGCCGCCGATCCGCGCCTGATCCCCGGCGCCATCAGGCGCAGTCACAAGGACGCCGGCGACTGGAGCGGCGACTTCAAGGCGGATTCCGCCATCGTCGTCTGCCTGCGCGGGGCCAAGCTCGCCGAGGGCACCGCGGCCTGGCTGCGCCACGCCAATGTCGCTGCCGAGGCGCTCGAAGGCGGTTTCGAGGGCTGGAAGGAAGCCAAACTTCCGCTGCTGGATACATCGAAACTGCCGCCGCGCGACGCGCAGGGCCGCACCGTCTGGGTAACGCGGGCACGGCCGAAGGTCGACCGCATCGCCTGCCCCTGGCTGATCCGCCGCTTCGTCGATCCGAACGCGGTGTTTCTCTACGTGGCGCCGTCGGAAGTCATCGCCGTCGGTGAACGCTTCAACGCCGCGCCGTTCGACGTTGAAAACGTGCTGTGGAGCCACCGCGGCGAGCGCTGCACCTTCGACGTCATGATCGAAGAGTTCGGTCTCGCCACGCCGCCGTTGCTGCGTCTGGCCACGATGGTGCGTGCCGCCGATACCGGGCGGCTCGACCTGTCGCCGGAAGCCCCCGGCCTGCTGGCCGCATCGCTCGGCCTGTCGCGCATGTTCGACGACGATCTCGAACAGCTGGAGGCCGGTATCACCCTGTACGACGCCTTCTATCGCTGGTGCCGCGATGCCACCGGCGAGACGCATAACTGGCCGACCAACAAGGCGAAACCGTAATGGACGCGACAACGAACAAGGCGGCCGGCGCTGACAGCGCCGGCCACGGCATCAGCTTCGGCGAGGCGTTTCGGGTCTGGCTGCGGGTCGCCATGCTCTCCTTCGGCGGCCCTGCCGGGCAGATCGCGGTCATGCATCGCATCCTGGTGGAAGAGAAAAACTGGATCTCCGAGAGCCGGTTTCTGCATGCGCTGAACTACTGCATGCTGCTGCCGGGACCGGAGGCGCAGCAGCTCGCCACCTATATCGGCTGGCTGCTGCACCGGACCGCCGGCGGCATCATGGCGGGCGGGCTGTTCATCCTGCCCGGCGTGATCGCCATCATGGGGCTGAGTTACATCTACGCGGCCTACGGCAATGTCGGTTTCGTCGAGGCGGTGTTTTTCGGACTGAAGGCCGCGGTGCTCGCGATCGTGGTGCAGGCCGTCGTTCGCGTCGGCAAGCGCGCGCTGCGCAACCGCCTGATGATCGCGCTGGCCGCGGTCGCGTTCGTCGCGATCTTCTTTTTCAACATTCCGTTCCCGATCATCATCATTGCGGCCGGCGTGATCGGCTATCTCGGCGCCCGCAGCGGGCGGCCGGAATTCGCGGCCGTCGAACATGGCGGCGGCAAGAAGACGGCGGCCGTCGACAGCCTGCTCGGCGAGGAACTCCCCGATCACGTCCGCCCGTCGGTCGCGCGGGCGCTCAAGGTCAGTTCGATCTGGCTGCTGCTCTGGATCGTGCCGGTTGCGGCGCTGCTGATCGGGCTCGGCCAAGCCAACGTGTTCAGCCAGATCGCGCTGTTCTTCTCCAAGATGGCGATGGTCACCTTCGGCGGCGCCTATGCGGTGCTCGCCTATGTCGCCCAAGAGGCGGTCGAGCATTATCACTGGCTGCAGCCGCGCGAGATGCTTGATGGCCTCGGCATGGCCGAGACGACGCCGGGCCCGCTGATCATGGTGCTGCAGTTCGTCGGCTTCATGGCCGCCTACCGCGATCCCGGCGCCCTGTCGCCGATGATGGCGGCGACGCTCGGCGGCTTGCTGGCGACCTGGGTCACCTTCATCCCCTGCTTCCTCTGGATCTTCCTCGGTGCGCCCTACATCGAGACGCTGCGCGGCAACAAGGGGCTCGCGGGCGCCCTGACCGCAATCACCGCCGCCGTGGTCGGCGTCATCCTGAACCTGTCGATCTGGTTCGGCCTGCACACGCTGTTCCGGCAGACGACGCCGTTCCGCTCGTTCGGCCTGTCGTTCGACATGCCGGTCTGGTCGAGCCTCGATATCGCGGCGTTCGTGCTGGCGGCGGCAGCGGCCACCGCGATCTTCCGTCTAAATATCGGGATGCTGTGGGTACTGGCGGGCTCGTGCGCCGCCGGCGTGGCGTTAAGGCTGGCGGGCGTGGCGTAACGTAGCGCCGTCTTCGTAGGATGGGTGGAGCGAAGCGATACCCATCAACGCTGATCTTCCCCCGCAAGAGTGGACAGTGTTCAAGCCGATTTTGGCTCCATCTCGACCGGTCTCGATATAGGTGATGTCGGCGAGCCAAATCTGATTGCGTGCGGCGGC
>JAQSDT010000230.1 GCA_029946075.1 bacterium
GGCCGCGCTGTGGAACGGCTGGTAGGGCATCATCGCGGCGGCGGCGAAGTAGTTCGCCAGCGTGATGCGATAAAGCCGCCGCGGCGTGTCGTCGAGCGGGCCGGCGCGGTTGACGATGGAATCGATGATCGCGCCGCATTCGGAGAGGCCGATCTGCAGCGCCAGCTGGAACGCGCGGCCGGAACTGTCGACCAGTTCGGAGATCAGGAGTTGCCGGCGGTGCCGGTCGAACCGCCGCAGCGTCTCGCGCATCACGTCGACCGGCATGATGCGGGTCTGAATCGAATGCTTTTCGCGCAGCCGTGCCGCCAGCGCCGCAAACAATTCCTCGGCGGAAGCGTTCAGTTCGTCGCGCAGATTTTCCGCCGCCGTTTCGAGTTCCGGAAAATAGTTGCGGTTGGCCTCGATCAGGTCGCGGACGCGCTCGATCGGGTTGGCCTCGAATCGCGTGCCCTCGTCGCGGTCGGCCATTTGCGCCGCCACCAGCGTTTCGCCGCGGCGGGCCTCGGTGTAGGCGGCATAGAGGCGTTGCAGGGAATGGGTCACACCGGGGCACAGTTCGGCCAGGTCTCGCAGTTCCTGCTTCGGCAGGTCGATCTGGCGGAACAGCGGATCGGAGAAGATCTCGTTCAGTTCGGCGAAGAAGCGGTCCTCGTCGGCGGTCGCCAGATCGCGCAAATCGAGGTCATAGGTCTCCGCCAGCCGCAGCAGGATCTGCGCCGTCACCGGCCGCTGGTTACGCTCTATCAGGTTGATATAGCTCGGAGAAATCCCGAGACCCTCGGCGATCTGGGTCTGCGACAGGCCGAGTTGCTGGCGGATTCGCCGGAATCTCGGGCCGACGAAAAGCTTCTTTCCGGAGTCGGTGGCCATGACAAGTCTCCTGGCAAGTTTCCCGGTGAGTTTCCTGGCAGGGTTCCTGACCCAGTTTTGTGACAAATTTGACAATATGACATCTGTGACAAGTTCATATGTTACATGACATCACCATTCGAAATCAAGCTGTCTATACGAAATACCGAATTTGGCGTTTAGCTCTCGTCACGTTTCGCAATGCACTGTCATGAATGTCGATTGAAGGGATCAAGATCATGAACTACCAGCCGCGTGGCATCGACCAGGCCATCCAGCGACCCGCTTCCTATGCGAGCGAGCTCGCCGCAGCCAAGGCGCTGCTCGACACCCAGCCGACCTGGAATGGCGTCTCCGCCGAGGCGGTGGCCCGTATGCGCCTGCAGAACCGCTTCAAGACCGGCCTCGACATCGCCCGCTACACCGCGGCGCTGATGCGTGCCGACATGGCGGCCTATGATGCCGATCCCACCAAGTACACCCAGTCGCTGGGTTGCTGGCACGGCTTCATCGCCCAGCAGAAGCTGATCTCGGTCAAGAAGCATTTCGGTGGCAAGACCGATCGCCGCTATCTCTACCTCTCCGGCTGGATGATCGCCGCGCTGCGCTCCGAATTCGGACCGCTGCCCGACCAGTCGATGCACGAGAAGACCTCGGTGCCGGCGCTGATCGAAGAGCTCTACACCTTCCTGCGTCAGGCGGACTCCCGCGAGCTCAACGACATCTTCCGCGCCATCGACGCGGCCCGCAAGGCCGGCGACAAGGCGAAGGAAAAGGAGCTGATCGAGAAGGTCGACAACTTCCAGACCCACGTCGTCCCCGTCATCGCCGACATCGACGCCGGCTTCGGCAATGCCGAGGCGACCTATTTGCTCGCCAAGAAGATGATCGAGGCGGGTGCGTGCGCCCTGCAGATCGAAAACCAGGTGTCCGACGAAAAGCAGTGCGGTCACCAGGACGGCAAGGTGACGGTGCCGCATGAAGTGTTCCTGGCGAAGATCCGCGCCTGCCGCCATGCGTTCCTCGAGCTCGGCATCGAAGACGGTATCGTCGTGACCCGCACCGACTCGCTCGGCGCTGGCCTGACGCAGCAGATCGCCGTCAGCCACAAGCCCGGCGACATCGGCGACCAGTACAACAGCTTCCTGGATTGCGAGGAAGTGACGCCCGAGAACGCCCGCAACGGCGACGTCATCATCAACCGCAACGGCAAGATGATGCGTCCGAAGCGCCTGCCTTCCAACCTCTACCAGTTCCGCGCCGGAACGGGTGAAGATCGCTGCGTGCTCGACTCGATCACGTCGCTGCAGAACGGTTCGGACCTGCTGTGGATCGAAACCGAGAAGCCGAATATCGAGCAGATCGCCAAGATGGTCGACCGCATTCGCGAAGTCATTCCCAATGCGAAGCTGGCCTACAACAACTCGCCGTCGTTCAACTGGACGCTCAACTTCCGTTGGCAGGTGTACGACGCGATGAAGGAAGCCGGCAAGGATGTCAGCAAGTACAACCGCGCCGACCTGATGAAGGTGGAATACGACAACACGCCGCTGGCGATCGAAGCCGACGAGCTCATTCGTACCTTCCAGGCGGATTCGGCCAAGCGCGCCGGCATCTTCCACCATTTGATCACGCTGCCGACCTATCACACGGCTGCATTGTCGACCGACAATCTCGCCCGGGAGTATTTCGGCGAGCAGGGCATGCTGGGTTATGTGAAGAACGTTCAGCGCGCCGAGATCCGTCAGGGTATCGCCTGCGCCAAGCATCAGAACATGGCCGGCTCCGATATCGGTGACGAGCACAAGGAATACTTCGCAGGTGAAGCCGCCCTGAAGGCGGGCGGAGCCCACAACACGATGAACCAGTTCGGCTAAAAAGCTGACGACAGCAGGAGACTAGTCATGACGAAGAGCAATTTCTGGGTGATTGGCGGCGAGTTCGGATCGATGAACTTCCACAAGCTCGTGGAAGGCTCGGCCCAGGTCCAGGGACCCTTCAAGACCCGCAAGGAGGCAGAGGATGCCTGGCGCACGGTCTCGGAAGAGAACCGTCACAAGGCCGGCGTGCGCTTCTCGATCGTCGAAGAGCCCTCCCGCGTCTCGGCCTGATAAAAACTGAGGAAGCGACCAAGGACAGGCGGCCCCATCCGGAAAACCGGGTGGGGCCGCTTGCGTCTCACCCTCTCCCCGTTCTTACGGGGAGAGGGTGAGGGGCTCTCGCCACGAGTCGGATCCGCGATGAAAGCCTAACCCATTGAAAAAACAGCCCCTTTGCGCAATTTATGGTTACTGCTAGGTTAACGCCGTCTACCCCCTGCAGGATAAAGGCGGCCCGTGATGTCAGACGCGCAAAATACCGGCAATGAGGCACGTGAGGCGCGCCCGACGCGGCTGCGCGATGCGCTCCGCCAGGCGCGGATCGAGGCCGCCGACCGCACCGGCGTTGTCGTCGAATTGCGCGATGCCGAAGTGGCGCGGCTCGAGATCATGAACGAGGCGCTCGATTCGCTGTTCGCCGAAATCCCCGAGCGCGTCGATTTGTTCGATCGCGGCGTCAGCCAGGGCGAGACGCCGCGGCTGTGGATCGACGTCGTCGCCCACATCGTGATGGGCCGCGACAAGCGCATCTACCGCTTCGTGCAGGACACCCGGTTCGGCCGTATCGTGCTTGCCGAATCGCACGACGTGCCCGTCATCGTCGATGCCGTCACGTCCTATGTCGCGCGCCGCATGATCGAGCGCGAGCATGCGATGGTGGCGACGCCGATGGTCGAGCCGGTGACTGAGGCGAAGCCGCGCCGCCGCGGCTTCGGCGTGTTCGTGCTCGGCTTCCTGCTCGGCGCCGCCGCGCTGTTCGGACTGGCGCTGTTCGCGAGTCTGAGGAATCTCTGACTGTCATTGCTTCGCTTCGCTCGCAATGACGTCAAAATAAGGTCGTCTGCCTGATCTGGCTGACCTTCAAATCGGCATCGATGCCGCGCACCGTCTGCACGCAGCGCCATCGGTCGCCGTCGCGCGAGATCGAAAACAGATTATACGCCGCCGCCGGATAATGCCGGTGTGCCAGCGCCGAGGCCGAGGGCACGCCGATGGCGGGGATCTGCCGGTCGGCGCCTTCGAACCACATCGTCGAATGGATGTGGTCGTGGCCGTGCAGCACCAGCTCGACGCCGCGCTGCTTCAGCACCGCGCGCAGCGCCTTCGAATCGGACAGATGCTTCATTCGCGAATTCGACTTCAGCGGATGATGCACCAGCAGCACGCGGAACGCCTCGTTCGCCGGCATCTCTGCCAGTTGCCGGTCGAGCGCGTCGATCTGCACGCGGCCGAGCCGTCCGGTGGCCATCAATGGCGCGGTGGGTACCGCCGAGGAGAGGCCGATCAGCGCGATCGGTCCGCGCCGGCGCAGGAAGGGGAACGAGGCGCCGTCTGGCTCGCCGTCGCCCTGCAGATAGGGCTCGAACGTGCCGGCGAAATGGTGCCGCGTCGACCGCACATAGGCGTCGTGATTGCCGGGCACGATGGTGACCTCGCGCGGCGTGCCGACGCCGGCGAGCCAGGTCTGCGCCGGGGAGAATTCCGCCTCCAGCGCCAGATTGACGAGGTCGCCGGTGACCGCGATGTGGTCCGGCCGCTGTGCCTGCATGTCGGCGACCAGCGCATCCAGCACCTCGCGGCGATGGTATTTGTGGCGGTTGCGGGTCCAGTTGAGATAGCCGAGCGCCCGCTTGCCGGCGAGCTCGCGAAGGCGCGCCGGGGGCATTGGCGGCAGATGCGGATCGGACAGATGCGCCAGCGTAAAGGCCGTCATCCGCGCTGCCTCGCGCTGCCTGTGATATAGAGCCGCCCTGCGATCATGCCGCGATATAAGGATCAAACGTGACATCTGTCCATCCGAGGCGCGCGACGAGGCTCAAGTGACCGCCCTGCAAGACATGCGAAAGCGCTTCGAGCCGCAATTGCGGCGGGTATTCCACCTCTATTGGCGGTTCGCCCGCGGCATGACGCTGGGCGTCCGCGGCGTGGTGCTCGACAGCGAAAATCGCGTGTTCCTCGTCAAACACAGCTACGTCTCCGGCTGGCATCTGCCGGGCGGCGGGGTCGAGACCGGAGAGACCTTCCTGAGTTCGCTAAAGCGCGAGCTGATCGAGGAGGGGCGGATCGAAATGACCGGCGAGCCGGTGCTCCATGGACTATTTTTCAACCGCCGGGTGTCGCGGCGCGACCATGTCGCGGTCTATGTTGTGCGCGCGTACCGGCAGGACCGGCTGCCCGAACCCAATCGGGAGATCGTGGCCTGCGGCTTTTTCGGGGTGGCCGACCTGCCGCCAGACACCACCCGCGGGACGCGGGCGCGGATCACCGAAGTGCTTGAGAATCTGCCTCTGACCGAGGACTGGATCTGATATAGCCGTCATC
>JAQSDT010000231.1:0-482 GCA_029946075.1 bacterium
ACTGCCGAAATGCTTCAGATCGCGCTGGCGACGAAGCCGCATGCGGTGTGCCTTGTCCCCGAACGCCGCACCGAGGTGACGACCGAAGGCGGGCTGGATGTGGTTGGACAGCGTGACGCGCTGGGGCCTTTCATCGCCCGGCTGAATGATGCCGGAATCCGCGTGTCGCTGTTTATCGCTGCCGATCCGGCGCAAATCGAGATGGCGGCCAAACTGAAATCACCGGTGATCGAAATTCACACCGGCGCGTGGTGCGACTCTGTCATGGAGAAGCGCACGTCGCAGATCGATGCCGAATGGCAGAAGATTATCGCGGGCGCGAAGCTCGCCAAATCGGTGGGACTTGAAGTCCATGCCGGGCATGGCCTCGACTACGTGACGGCTGAAACGATTGCAGCGCTGCCGGAGATCGTCGAGCTCAACATCGGGCATTTCATGATGGGCGAGGCGATGTTTGTCGGCCTGTCCCAAACCATTCGCGA
>JAQSDT010000231.1:492-5273 GCA_029946075.1 bacterium
ATGGATCGCGGGCGCAAGACCCTTCGGCCTTACTTATGATTATCGGCATCGGCTCTGACATTATCGACATCACCCGGATCGAAAAGGTGATCGGGCGTCACGGCGACCGCTTCATCGATCGGATATTTACGGATGCAGAGCGGGCCAAGGCCGAGCGCCGCTCGAAAATGCCCAAACTGATCTGGGCGACCTACGCCAAGCGATTCGCCGCCAAGGAGGCCTGTTCGAAGGCGCTCGGTACCGGCATCCGGCGGGGCGTCTGGTGGCGGGACATGGGCGTGGTCAACCTGCCGGGGGGCCGTCCGACCATGAAACTGACCGGCGGGGCGCTGGCACGGCTGGAATCCCTTCTTCCGCCCGGCCACGAGGCCAGAATTGACCTGACCATTACCGATGACTGGCCGCTGGCGCAGGCTTTTGTCATCATTTCAGCGGTCCCGGCGGCCAAGGCCTGATTGGCGCTGCAGCCGAGGTTCCGAATCGTTGAAAAATCTAAAATTCACTGGACTGTCAGGCCATTAGCAAGTTTTCATCAGGACGTTGATTGCACCCCCTGCGGCAACGGTCTAAAACCCGCGCGGGTGATTTGGGCGGCGTCTTCGCCTCCGCCGGGTCTGCTAAGGTCCGGTGCCAGGGCGTGAAAACCAGGATTCGAAAGAGCAGATGAGCGTGACAACCCCGGCCAAATCCGAAGGCGGCGTCGGCGAGACCGTCCGCGTCGTCATTCACGCGCTCATTATCGCGCTGGTGATCCGAACCTTCCTGTTTCAGCCCTTCAACATCCCATCGGGATCGATGAAGGCGACGCTTCTGGTCGGCGATTACCTGTTCGTCTCGAAATATTCCTACGGCTACAGCCACTATTCGATCCCGTTGTCGCCGCGCATTTTTTCCGGACGCATTTTCGGATCGGACCCCGACCGGGGCGATATCGTTGTGTTCCGCCTGCCGAAGGATGACACCACCGACTACATCAAGCGCGTGATCGGGCTTCCCGGTGATCGCATCCAGATGAAGGAGGGGCTTCTCTACATCAACGACAAGCCGGTGCAGCGCGAGCGCCTGCCGGATTTCGTTGGCGAGGACCCTTGCGGCTCCGACGCGACGGCGCGGGTGAAACAGTGGAAGGAAACGCTACCGAACGGTGTCGTCTACAAAACGCTTGATTGCGTCGATAACGGTTTTTACGACAACACCAATGTCTACACGGTGCCGCCCGGTCATTTCTTCATGATGGGCGATAACCGTGACAACTCCACCGACAGCCGTGTGCTGTCCGCGGTGGGTTATGTGCCGTCCGAAAACCTGATCGGCCGCGCGCAGATGATCTTCTTCTCCATTGCCGAAGGCGAACAGGCCTGGCAGTTCTGGCGTTGGCCGGTCTCGGTACGCTGGAATCGCATTTTCTCCATTGTGCGATGAGCGGCGAACCCGCAATCGTCAAAACTCCCCTGGTCACGGACGACGCTGCGGATACCGGCGCCGTAGAGGCCAAGCCTGCGAAGAGGGCGCGCCGCCCGAGCGCGAAAGCGGCGGCCAAGATCATCGAGCAGCGCATCGGTCATATCTTTGCCGATCCTTCTCTGCTGGCGACGGCGTTCACGCATGTCTCGGCGCTGAAGTCCGCGCGCAGCCGCGCCGACAGCTATCAGCGTCTCGAGTTTCTCGGCGATCACGTTCTCGGGCTGATCGTCTCGGACATGCTCTATCGCGCGTTTCCGAAAGCAGACGAGGGCGAACTCTCCAAGCGGCTTGCGGATCTGGTGCGCCGTGAAGCGTGCGCCGACGTGGCGAAGTCGCTCGGACTGGATGAGGCCATCAAGCTCGGATCGGTGGGCGCGGGCGCTGGGGCGCGGCTGCGCAATTCGGTGCTCGGCGATATCTGCGAGGCTGTAATCGGCGCGGTATTTCTCGACGGCGGCTATGCAGCGGCGGCGGATTTTGTGGAGCGCAACTGGACCGAGCGCATGCGTAAGCCGGTGCGGCCGCTGCGCGATCCGAAAACGATTTTGCAGGAATGGGCACAAGGCAAGGGATTACCGACGCCGGTCTATCGCGAGGTCGAACGCACCGGGCCGCATCACGATCCGCAATTTCGTGTTGCAGTCGAATTGCCGGGCTTGACCCCGGCTGAAGGTATTGGCGGTAGCAAGCGCGCGGCAGAGAAACTCGCGGCGACGGCGCTGCTGAAGCAGGAAGGCGTGACGGGCGGCAACGATGCCTGACGAACAACAAGAGAATTCAACCAAAGAGACGCGTTGCGGATTCGTCGCGCTGATCGGCGCGCCGAATGTCGGCAAGTCCACGCTGGTCAATGCGCTGGTCGGCTCGAAAGTCACCATTGTCTCGAAGAAGGTGCAGACCACGCGCGCCCTGATCCGCGGCATCGTGATCGAGGACAACGCACAGATCATTCTCGTCGATACGCCGGGCATCTTTGCACCGAAGCGTCGTCTCGATCGCGCCATGGTCTCGACCGCATGGAGCGGGGCGCACGACGCCGATCTCGTTTGCGCGCTGATCGACGCGCGCGCCGGCATCGATGACGAGGCAGATGCAATTCTGAGCAAGCTCGAGTCCGTCAACCATCCAAAGATTCTTGTGCTGAACAAGATCGATCTGGTGCCGCGCGAGAAGCTGCTGGCACTGGCTCAGAAAGCCAATGAGCGGTTGAAGTTTACCGAAACCTTCATGGTGTCGGCGCTCTCGGGCGACGGCGTCGACGATCTGCGTCGCGCTTTGGCCAAAGACGTTCCTCCCGGTCCTTTCCACTATCCCGAAGACCAGCTGTCGGACGCGCCGATGCGGCAACTGGCTGCGGAAATCACCCGCGAGAAGATCTACCGTCACCTGCATCAGGAATTGCCTTATCAGTCGACGGTGGAGACGGATTCCTGGCAGGATCGCAAGGATGGCTCGGTCCGGATCGAGCAGACGATTTTTGTGGAGCGCGACAGCCAGCGCAAGATCGTGCTCGGCAAGGGCGGCGCCACCATCAAGTCGATCGGCGCAGACTCGCGCAAGGAGATCGCCGAGATCGTCGGCGTGCCCGTACATCTGTTCCTGTTCGTCAAGGTGCGCGAGAACTGGGGCGACGATCCCGACCGCTACCGCGAAATGGGGCTGGATTTCCCCAAGGAATGATCAAGGAATGATCAAGGCCATGATCGGCAGGCAAACCCCATGAACGTCCCCCGCAACGTGCTGTGGTTCGAGGTGCTGCTGTATCTGTCGTTGACGCTGGATGCGGTGTCGGTGGCGTTTCAGGATCGCACGCCCGCACCCGGCGCGACCGAACAGGCGATCAGCGTTTCGACGCTGATCGCCGGCGCCCTGATCCTGATGCTGGTTTATTTCGTCCGGCTCGCCGCCCAGCAGCGCAAGAACTGGCCGCGCTGGGTGTTGATTGCCGTTCTCGTGCTGTCGGTGATTTCGCTGATGCAGATGATCGGTTCGAAGGGACTGGAATTCGCCAGCGCCGTCGAGATCGTCTCCTGCGCGCTCACCGCGGCCGGGCTGTATTTCTCCTTCACCGGCGATGCTGTCGGCTGGTTCGACGCTTGAACAACCGTTGTTGATCGCCGGTGGGCACGCTGCGCTTTGCCCACCCTACGGGTACCGGAATCCTGTAAACTCTTCCCATGGAATGGACCGACGAGGGCATCGTGCTGGGCGTCCGGCGGCATGGCGAATCCTCCGCCATCGTCGAATTGCTGACGCGCGGGCACGGCCGGCATCTCGGCCTCGTGCGCGGCGGCGCGGGCAGGCGGATGCGGCCGTTGCTGCAGCCGGGCAACAGCGTCACCACGGTGTGGCGGGCGCGGCTCGACGAGCATCTCGGGTATTACGCCATCGAGGGTACGCGCCTGCGCGCGGCCACCTTGCTGGCGTCGGCGCACGCGACCTATGGCGTTACCCATCTGGCCTCGCTGGTGCGGCTGTTGCCGGAGCGCGATCCGCACGAAGATATTTACGAGATGCTCGACCGCACGCTGGACGATTTCGACGACGTCGGCGGCGCCGCGGCGCACCTGATCCGGTTCGAACTCGCCATGCTCACCGAACTCGGCTTCGGCCTCGATCTGGAAAACTGCGCCGCCACCGGCGGCAATACCGACCTGATCTATGTTTCGCCGAAATCCGGCGTCGCGGTCTCGCGCGCGGCCGGCGAGCCCTACCGTGACAGGTTGCTGCGGCTGCCGGCGTTCCTGCGCGAAGGCGAGGGCGGCCTTGATGCCTGGTCCGACCAGGACCTGCAGGACGGGTTTCGCCTGACCGGGCTGTTCCTGCTGCGCCACGTGCTGGAGCCGCGCGGGCAGGGCCATTCGGACGCGCGGGACGGCTTCATCAATGCGGTGACGCGGTACCGGGCGCGAATCAGTTCGGCGGGGTGATCGCCACCCTCGGACGTCGTCCCTGCCAAAGCAGGGACCCATACGCCGCAGCCCATCCTTGAGGCTGTGGTCCGAGTCATTTTTCCAGCAAACACCTGTGGTTATGGGTCCCTGCGTTCGTAGGGACGACGGCGCTACGCCATCTTCCCCGATTCGCGTCTTGCCCGATTCAGCCGAAAAGTTTAACGCCTGCCCATGGGAAAACGACAGCTTCCGCCGGAAGAGCCGGCTGAAATCCACGAGGTCATGCTGCGGGATGCGCTGGAAGAGCGCTATCTCGCGTACGCGCTCTCGACCATCATGCACCGCGCGTTGCCGGACGCCCGCGACGGGTTGAAGCCGGTGCACCGGCGCATCCTCTACGGCATGCGCCTGCTGCGGCTCGAC
>JAQSDT010000232.1 GCA_029946075.1 bacterium
ACCGCGCTGCACGTCGGTGATGTTGGCCGAGACCTGCTGGGTGCCTTGCGCTGCCTGCTGGACGTTGCGGGAGATTTCCTGCGTCGCCGCGCCCTGCTCTTCCACCGCAGCTGCGATCGTCGAGGAGATCTCCGACAGCCGTTCGATGGTGCCGCTGATTTCCTTGATCGCACTCACCGAGTCCTGGGTCGCGCCCTGGATGCCGGCGATCTGCTGGCTGATCTCGCCGGTGGCCTTTGCGGTCTGCTCGGCCAGCGCCTTCACTTCGGAAGCGACCACCGCGAAACCGCGGCCGGCTTCACCGGCGCGTGCCGCCTCGATGGTAGCGTTGAGCGCGAGCAAATTGGTCTGGCCGGCAATGGTGTTGATGAGTTCGACGACGTCGCCGATGCGACTTGCCGCCTTCGACAGTTCGCTGACGCGGTCGTTGGTGGTGCGGGCCTGGCCGACGGCATCGGTCGCCATCCGCGCCGATTCCTGCACCTGGCGGCTGATCTCGGTCACCGAAGAAGACAGCTCTTCGGTCGCCGACGCCACCGACTGCACGTTGGCGGACGCTTCTTCGGAAGCCGACGCCACCGAGGTCGTCAGTTGTTCCGAACGCTCGGCGGTCGCCGACAACGTGCCGGCCGAGGCCTCGAGCTGCGTCGAGGCCGACGACACCGTCTGCACGATCTCGCCGATCACAGCTTCGAAATTGCGGGTGATGTTGTCGACACGGCGGCCACGCTCGATCTTGGCTTCGGCATCGAGTGCCGCGGCTTCGTCTGCCGCCTTCTTCGCGATCAGCGCTTCCTTGAATACCTGCAGCGTGTCCGCCATGGCGCCGATTTCGGTTTTCTCGCCCTGATGCGGCACTTCCGCGCTCAAATCCCCCTTGCCGAGCGCCTGCATTGGATTGACGATCGAGGCGATGCCGCTGGAGACGTCGCGAACCAGGTAGAAGCTGATGCCGGCGCCGAGAATGATGGCCGCGCCGAGAATGGCCGCGAGCATCATGAAGGCATCGGTGTAATTTTCCGCAGCGTCCTTGGCCGCCTTGTCGGCGCCGGCGTTGTTGAGATCGATATCCTTGCGCAGGACAGCATCGGCCTCGAGGCCGATCTTGTTGACCGTCTTGGTATTCAGTTCGTGGGCTTCATGCGGGACCTTGCCGGCTTCCTTGCGGGACAGCGCCATCACCTCCTCGGTGCCCTTCCTGTAGGTGTCCCAGAGCTTGACCCACTCGTTATACAGCGCGCGTTCCTCGGCCGACGTGATCATCGGCTCATAGGTTGCACGGATCTTGGTGTTGCTTTCGACGACGGTGGCGAGCGTCTTTTCGTTCGCCAGCTTCTCTTCCAGCGTCTCGGCCAGCATGTGTTCGCGGATCACGTTGCGATAGGTGATCACGCCGGCGCGCAAATCGCCCAGCACGCGGACGCTCGGCATCCAGTTGGTCACGATATCGACCGTGTTGGCGTTGATGGCGCGCATATTCTTGACTGCGAGCAGGCCCATGCCGGTCATGGCGACGAGCAGGAAGGCGACGACGGCAATGATCTTGGTGCGGATCGAGTACTTCGCGAGCATGGCGGGGGGTCTCTTGGTCTTGGGCGCGGGCGACGCCGATTGCGACAAGGTGGTGAATGGAAGAATCGCGTTGGATGCCTTGCGTGGCATCCAACCCGATACATCCTCAGGCTGCGTTAATTTGAGGTTCCGTAAAATTACTGGCCAACTCGCGAGCCGGCGCAATGCGCGCGTCAGCGCATCAGCTGCAGCGCGTCGGAGAAAAATTCCGCTCCACCGAAATTGCCTGATTTCAGAGCAAGCAACATCTCACCGCTTTCTGCGCCCACCGCGCGCAAAACCGGCACTCCTGCAGCGATTTCTGCGCCTACGAGGAAGCCGGGGATACGCAGGCGATCGACGACGGCGCCCGAAGTTTCACCACCCGCAACCACCAGCCGACGCACGCCGGACCGCACCAGACCTTCCGCGATATCGGCCATCGCCTGCTCGATGGCATGCCCCGCTGCATCGCGGCCATGCCGGGATTGCAGAGCTGCGACCTGCTCCGGAGTCGAACTGCTGGCGATCAGAACAGGCCCACTGGTGATTCGCTCGACCGCCCAGGCGACCGCGCGACGTGCTTCCGCCAGCCCGGCAACGATCTGGTCGGGATCGAGGCGCAACACCGGCATGACCTTCTCGGCGCTCGCGATCTGCTGCAGCGTCGCCTGCGAACAGCTTCCGGCGAGGCACGCTGCCGGCCCGCCGACCGGCGCACCGGAGGCGGCACCCGCCGCAGCTGACTTGACCTTGCCGGAGCCGACCAACCCTCGGGCCAGGCCGAGCCCGATGCCGGATGCGCCGACCGACAGGCTATGATCCAGCGCGACGGCACCGATGGTCTCCAGGTCGCGATCGAACACCGCGTCGATGATTGCAGCGCCGCTGCCCTTGGCGGCAAGATCGGCCAGGCGACCACGGACGGCATCCGCACCGCGCGACAGCGTGGCAAGATCGACCAGACCAACTGGCGACGTGCTCTGGCGCGCCAGTACGCGGACCAGGTTGGAATCGTGCATCGGGTTGAGCGGATGGTCCTTCAGCGGACTTTCGTTCAGCGGCACGCTGCCGACGAACAGATTGCCCTGATAGACGGTGCGTCCGGTTTCCGGGAAGGCCGGCGTCACCAGCACGATCGCATCACCGGAATCGGCACGCAGCGCGTCCATGACCGGGCCGATATTGCCGGCATCGGTGGAATCGAAGGTCGAGCAGATCTTGAACAGCACGTGGCCGGCGCCGCGGCTGCGCAGCCATTTCTCGGCGGCCCGCGAGCGCGTCACCGCAAGCCCCGCCTCGATCGAGCGGCTCTTCAGCGACACCACGACCGCATCGACCTCCGGCAGCGCCAGATCGTCCGGGGGGACACCGATGGTCTGAACGGTCCGCAGGCCCTGGCGGGTCAGCGTGTTGGCGAGATCGGAGGCGCCGGTATAGTCGTCGGCGATGCAGCCGAGAGAAAGCTTTGCCAGCGTCACGGCTTCACTCCGGCGTAGGGCTTGAACCAGGCCAGTCCGTCGGTGGTCTTGCCGCGCGGGTTGTATTCGCAGCCGACGAAGCCGCCATAACCGAGACGATCGAGCTCGGCGAACAGAAACGGATAGTTCAGCTCCTCGCCGTCGGGCTCGTTGCGCGAGGGAATGCTGGCGATCTGGATGTGGCCGATGATCGGCATCATCTCGCGCAGCCGCATGGTGACGTCGCCGTGGATGATCTGGCAGTGATAGATGTCGAACTGCAGTTTGAGGTTCGGGATCTGCAGCTCGGTAATCAGATCGCGCGCGAACAGGAAGTCGTTGAGAAAATAACCCGGCACATTGCGCGGGTTGATCGGCTCGATCACGACGTCGAGGCCGTGCGGCGCGAAGAACTCCGATGCCCACGCCACCGATTTGTAGAACTGCTCGACCGCCTTGGTGTCGCTGCGGCTGGCGATGCCGGCCATCAGATGCAGCCGCTTGACGCCGGTCGCCTTCGCATAAGGCAGCGCCGTCTCCAGGCTGCGCTTGAGATCGTCGAAACGCGCCGGCAGCGACGCAAAGCCTTTCTCGCCCGCATCCCAGTTGCCCGGCGGCAGATTGAACAGCGCCTGCGTCAAGCCGTTGCGCTTCAGCCGCTCGCCGACGGCGTCTGCCGGATGATCGTAGGGAAACAGGAATTCGACCGACGTGAAGCCCGCCTTCGACGCCGCATCGAAGCGGTCGAGAAACGGGACCTCGGTGAACATCATCGAGAGATTGGCGGCAAAGCGGGGCATGGATGTTCCCTTCTTGTTGTTGCTACTTCGGCTCGCCGGGCAGATGCGTGCCGGTGACGCGGGCATACATCCGCGCCACCGAGGCGTCGTCGTCGCGGCCCATGCCGGATGCCGCCGTCATCAGGAACATCTGCAGCGCGGCGGCCGCCACCGGCACCGGAAATCTCTGCGAGCGCGCCATATCCTGGATGATGCCGAGGTCCTTGACGAAAATCTCCACCGCGCTGCGCGGCGAGTAATCGCCGTCGAGCACATGCGGCATCCGGTTCTCGAACATCCAGGAATTGCCGGCGGAGGCCGTGATCACCTCATAGACTTTCCGGATATCGAGACCCTGCTTGGCAGCGAACGCGATGGCTTCCGAGGCGGCGGCGATATGCACGCCGGCCAGCAACTGGTTGATCATCTTGAAGGCAGCGCCCTGCCCGGCATCGTCGCCGAGTTCGTAGAGTTTTGCGGCCATCGCATCGAGCGCCGGCCGCGCCTTTGCGAATGCCGCCGGACTGCCGGACGCCAGAATCGTGAGTTCGCCCTGCGCCGCACGCTGCGCGCCGCCGGAGATCGGCGCATCCAGATAGAGCCGGCCGGTCGCTTCGAGCTGTTTTGCCAGCCGCCGCGCAACGTCGGGGTCCATCGTGGCGGATGAAATGAACACCGCGCCCTTGCCGAGCGTTTCGGCAACGCCGCCAGCGCCGAACAGGATGGCTTCGGTCTGACTGGCGTTCACCACCACGCTGACGACGATGTCGGCGGTCTTCGCGGCCTCCGCCGGCGATCCGGCGCCCCTGCCGCCTTCACCCACGAACCGTTGGACCGAATCCGCCGAGACGTCGCAGCCGGTGACCTCGAAGCCGGCGCGGCGCAGCGAGGTCGCCATGCCGAACCCCATCGAGCCAAGCCCGATGACGGCAATACGCGGTTTGGCGGAATCGGGCATGCGGCGGTCCCTCGATGGAGTTTCGTTGCCGCTTTCGGGCGGCGTTACCTTTGGGTATCACGGCTTGGCCGCGCTGCCAAAGCATGGGAAAAGACTGCAGGAAACAGGGCATTGTGCATGAGCGAGACGACAATCCGCGAGGAAATCTGCCGGCTCGGCCGCTCGCTGTTCGACCGCGGACTGACGCCCGGCTCCTCCGGCAATATCAGCGTCAGGCTCGATGACGGCGGCTGGCTGGTGACGCCGACCAACGCTTCGCTCGGCTCGCTCGACCCGGCGCGGATATCGCGGCTCGATGCAGGCGGAAAGCTGTTGTCCGGCGACGCGCCGACCAAGGAAGTACCGCTGCACACCGCGCTCTACCAGACCCGCAGTGCTGCGCGGGCCGTGGTGCATCTGCACTCCACCCATTCAGTGGCGCTGTCGATGCTGCCGGAAATCGACCCGCGCGCCGCGTTGCCGCCGATGACGCCCTACTATCTGATGAAGTGCGGCCAGACCGCGCTGGTGCCGTCTTATCGG